>CATLEG010000014.1 GCA_949915775.1 uncultured Candidatus Melainabacteria bacterium
AACTTACAAATTCGGGAGAGGGTAGGGGTTTTATCAGTCTCTAAGACGTTAAGACTATAGGTCGATAAGTTCTTATCGTGTGCTACGCACGTAGCCCTGCCGGTAAATGTTGGTGAAGACTTAAAAGGTACTGGTACATGTTTTACGCACGTAGCCCTGCCGGTAAATGTTGGTGAAGACTTAACGGTGCTGGTATATGTTTTACGCACGTATTGCCCCCCCCCCCGAAGATACGATTTCTCATTTTGTTTGTCATACTCTGCTCCTTTTTTTATTATTATTATATCTTTTTCAGATTTTGTCAAGACTAATTCAAATTTAAAAAAGCATCTTCTACAACAGATTTAATATCTATTTCTTTGTCTTCTCCTGCTGTTGAAAGCCAAATTAAATATTCAATATTTCCAGAAGGCCCTTTGATTGAAGAATAGGTAAGATTATTTATGTTATAAGAAAGTGATTTTGCACAATTTATGACATTTTCAATAACCTCTTTATGAACATTTTTATCTCTAACTACTCCGCCTTTTTCAACTTTTTCTTTGCCAGCCTCAAATTGAGGTTTGATAAGACAAATCATTTCATGAAAATTCGGATTTAATAAACTTTTTAAATTTTCCAAAACCTTTGTTAAAGAGATAAACGACAAATCACTTACTAACAAATCTGCAACAGGCTCTCCTTCATAATAAATATCTTTATATTCGCAAATTTTCAAATTCGTACGTTCAATAACTTTTACTCTTTCATCAGAACGAATTTTCCAATCAAGCTGACCATATCCGACATCTGCGGCATAAACAAATTTTGCTCCATTTTGAAGCAAACAATCTGTAAACCCACCTGTAGAGGCGCCTGCATCCAGACAAATTCTATCTTTAGGAGAAAAGTCAAAAGCATCCAGAGCTTTTTTAAGCTTAAATCCGCCGCGAGAAACATAAGGCATTGATTTAACCTCTATTTCATACTCTTTTAAAGGATTAATCTGAAATCCGGCTTTAGTTATATATTCATCATTAATTTTGACGTGTCCTGCTAAAATAGCGGCACTTGCTTTACTTTTAGTGTCAAAATATCCTAAATCTGTTAAATATTTATCCAAACGTTCTTTCATAAATCTAAACTAACATAACAAAACTTATTTTGCAAAAAATAAACCCGCATCAAGGAGTTGAAATGCGGGAGTAAAAGAGACATCAATAACAGTATGCATTAGTTATAAATTAAGTCAAATTTTTCTGGAAAAATTTTTTCATTTATCATATAATTTTCTTATGAAAAGATTTTTATTAATTTTAATAGTTCTATTTACAGCTTCTGCTAATACATATGCAGTTCCTCTTAAAACTGCCAAAAACGCTCCTAAATTTACTCAATCCGAGCAATATCAAAGTGTTACAAATGAGGCTAACGTATTTTATGCTGAAAATGATATTAAAAAAGCTCTTGAAATGTTTTTGAGTATTCCCGAAAATGAGAGAACTCCGCAAAATTGGCTTTTAATCGGAAATATTATGCAAGATCAAGGAAAACTCGATGAAGCTTCTTTTATGTATAATAAAGCCATTGAACTTGATAATAAATTTTATAAAGCATATTACAATCTTGGAAATGTTTACCTTCAAGACGGCAAACCCAATATGGCTGTTGAACAGTATAAAAAAGTAATCAATTTAAAACCCGAATATGCCTATGCACATTATAATTTAGCCTGTGCTTATATAAAACTCGGTAAATATTCAAAAGCAAAATTCGAATTATTAACAGCAATTGATTATAAAAACACTGTCGCTGATTTTCATTACAATCTTGCTTATGTTTATAAAAAATTAGGCAAAGAAAAAACAGCAAAAACTTATATTGAATACTACAACAAACTTATGGAAAATAATTATGTACAAGGGAATAATTTTTGATTTTAACGGGACATTATTTTTTGATTCAGAAAAACATCTTGAAGCGTGGAGAGAATTTTCAAAACGATTAAGAGCAGATGCATTCACAGACGAAGAAATGCGTGAATACATGTTTGGAAGAACCAATGAAGATATTATAGCGTATCTTATCGGTAAACAGCCGGAACCGGAACTTGTTGAACGATTTGCCAAAGAAAAAGAAGCCGTTTATAGAGAAATGTGCAGAAAAGATTTTAAAAATACAGTTCTCGCACCCGGGGCAGTGGAATTTTTAGATTATTTGAAAGAAAATAATATTCCAAGAACAATTGCAACAATGTCAGAAAAAGATAATGTTGATTTTTATATTGAAGAATTTCAACTTGCAAAATGGTTTGATATAGATAAAATTGTCTATTCTGATGGAACATTACCTGGCAAACCTGCACCTGATATTTATGTAAAAGCTGCAAAAATACTTAATCTTTCTCCGCAAGATTGTATTGTTGTAGAAGATGCCATCTCAGGAATAGAATCTGCAAGAGCTGCCGGCATAGGCAAAATTATTGCAATTGCGTCAATGGAAAGTACAGATTTATACAAAAAAATCCCTGCGGTTTCTCAAATAATTAAAAACTTTGATGAAGTTGATAGAAATTTATTCCAAACATCATATTTAGTAAAATAAAAAGCCCCGTCAGGGGCTAAATTTTTTGGTAGGAATAGGAAATCTCTCTCTTAATATCTCTTATTTAACGTTGCATATATATAAAGTGTATAAACATTATCTAATTTCAAAAATTACCCGATTTGTTACAAAAGTTAATACTTGATTTTTTATATACACTGTTTTAAAATAGATAGGTAGACATTGGTAGGAGTTAGGAATGTTAGTTTCTTCAATTGCCCGTTTTAATGCACTAAATACAATGAATAACGCATCTTTTGCCGCTATGCAGACTAGTTCTGCGGTCATGAACACACTTAATAATATACATACTTTTGGCGGTGAACATGATTTAAGTATGCTTAATAGTTTAGATAAAAAATTCAGTTTAGACTTACAGACTAACAGTCTACTTTACAAATTATCTTATTTGCAAGAAAAAATGGCTGCTAAACAGCAAAATAACAATAAAAATTTAAATATTTTAGCCTAACACTTCTTTTAGACATTCTCTTGCAACATCAGTTACAAAATCCATATCATCCCGTTCCATAATTAAAGGTGGGTTAAAATAAATTATATCCCCAAGGGGTCTTAATATTACACCTTTTTTAAGTGCTTTTTTATAGATTTGATACCCTGTTCTAAGTTTGCTATCTAAAGGTTCTTTTGTATCTTTATTTTTCACAAGTTCTATAGCGTTTATTAAGCCAATATGACGAATTTCACCAACATTATTGTGTGACGAAAATTTTTCCTTGATTATATTATTAAAATAAATCGCATTTTCTTGAGCACGTTTTAAAATTTTGCCATCTTCCATCAAATCTAAAACTGCATTGGCACAAGAACAAGCTAATGGATTTCCGCTGTATGTATGGCTGTGCATAAAGGCTTTTCCTGTTGAATAATCATCATAAAAAGCATCATATATTTTTTGAGTTGTTACAAATATCGACATAGGCATATATCCGCCGGTAAGTCCTTTTGAAAGACACATAATATCCGGTGAAACTCCTGCATGCTCAAATGCGAACATTTTTCCGGTTCTTCCATAACCCGTTGCAATTTCATCAGCAATAATATGAACATTATATTTATCACATAACGCTCTCAATTTCTTTAAATATAAAGGCGGATAAATCTTCATTCCGGCAGAACCCTGTAAAAGCGGTTCTACAAGCATTGCCGCAGTCTCATTTCCGTATTTTGCAAAAGCTTTTTCTGCATGTTCAAAACATTCACAATTACAGTTATCACGGCATTTTCCATACGGACATCTGAAACAATCCGGTGATTGAATTTTTATTACATCCATCAAAATAGGCTTATAAAGCTTTGTATAAAGATCACAATCGCCAACAGATAACGCGCCGATTGTCTCACCATGATAAGCATCTGTAAGTGTCATAAATCTGGTCTTTTGCGGATTACCGGTCTGTTCATGGTATTGAAAACTTACTTTCATCGCCGCTTCAATAGAGGATGAACCATTATCTGAAAAATTAAATTTGCATAATCCTTCCGGCAGAATTTTTAATAATCTTTCGCAAAGTTTTATTGCTTGTTCATGTGTAAAATTAGCAAAAATTACATGTTCAAGTTTATCTGCTTGTTTTTTTAATTCTTCTGAAATATGCGGATTACAATGTCCCAAAAGATTACACCACCAAGAGCTTATTACATCAACATATCTTTTTCCTTCTGTATCATAAAGGTAAACCCCTTCGCCGCGCTCGATTACGATTGGTTTTAATTCTTCGTAATCCTTCATTTGTGAACAAGGATGCCATATATATTTCAAATCTTTTTCAGCTAAATCGTTCATAATATCTCCTTGGTGTAAATGTCTGTGTCTCCAGTTTTAACAGTTGCAATAACCTTAATTCCTGTTAGTTTTTCAACCATTTCTTTGTTATCAGCCTGCATAATATCTTTTTCATCATAATTGTTTAAAATTATACCTTTAACATTTATTCCATGATTTTTTGCATACTCAACAGTCAAAACAGTAGAATTAATTGTACCAAGAGACGCTGAAGCAACAATTATAATATCAAGTCCAAGCGCTTTAATAACATCAGGTAAAAGTAGATTTTGGGCAAACGGACAAACTATTCCTCCAGCACCTTCCACAATCAGGTAATCAAATTCTTTTTTTATACGTTCAAAATCTTTTAAAATTTTCTCAAGTTTAATTGGTTTATTTTCTATTATTGAAGCTAAATGCGGAGATAATGCAGGTTTAAATTTATATGATACATAATTGTTTGCATCTATTTCCAGCCCTGCTGTTTTTAAAACATATTCGCAGTCATTCGGAAAAACATCTCCGCTTAGTGCCGGTTTATAATAACCACAATTAATCCCCTGTTCACGCAAATTTTTTACAATAAGTGCTGAAATATAAGTTTTACCAACATCTGTACCCGTTGCAGTTATAAATATCCCATTTGTCATTTTTACCCCCTCTAAAAAACTACTCCCTCCCTTGAAAAGGGAGGGTTGGGGTGGGTTTTCAATATAAAATTATTACCCCACCTAACCTCCCCTAATCAGGGGAGGAATAGCTTATTCTAAAGCGATCCGCCGCCGCCATCGTTGAAGTAGTCATAATGTCTTATGTCATCATAGTTATTAATATATTCTGCTTCAACATTTTTCTGGAACTGAGTTTGAGGTGCCGGAGCCGGTACTGCTTTTGTACTTCTTGAAGCTAACAATGCATCAATATTTGGAGACAATGTCATTTCAAAGTGGAAACGTCCCATTTTACTAGCTGGTTCATGATAGTTTCTAATTAATGGGAAGCCCCAATATAATCTTGCTGTCAAATCTGCTGGAAGTTGTAATCTTAACCCCATACCGAGTGATGCTGCAAAGTAACTACCTTGCATATAATCTTCGCTTGCTGCGGGGAAAATACCAGCAGTATCCGCAAATACTGCACCTTTAACATATTTTCCGATAAACGGTATTTTTTCACCTGTTCTTGGGCTGGTAATTTGTCTTGGCAATAATGGGAACATCAATTCACCGCTGATAAAATATCCGTTTTTACCAATCATCAAACCTTCATTGTAACCTCTAACTGTTACCAAACCACCGGTTTGCATTTGATCAAGGTAAGGAATCTGTTTGTCACCGGGAACAATTTGATAATTACTTCTCAAATGACCTATTACACCATGAGAGAAATCATGTAATCTGGTAACACTGCCGCTATATTTAAAGTAGTTGTTATCTCTATCACTGTTAAATATAGGGAATGAATAATATGCATTCTGACTCAAATACCAAATACCATATTTAGTATCTTTTCTTGCCATCAAGGCAACTTCGGCAGATGTAATATTATCTGTTGTTACAGAATCTCTAATTTCAGGGAATGGTTTTAACCCAATAGCAGTTCTTGCTCTTTTATAATTAACAGCTGCATATGATTTCAATTCAAAACCTGTTTTTCTTACCAATGGCTGCATATAATACAATGAATATTGATAAGCGCGGCTATTAATATCAAATAAGTTTACATAAGGACCATACTTAACATCAGCAAATGTAGATGAGAAAGTAAATCCAACACGTCCATCTTTTTTGTTTACAGGGAAGTTATAATCAAAGAACGGGCTCTGTGCACCTTTAGAGAAATAAGATCCTAAAGACATTCTGTCTCGATGTCCTGTCAAGCTATCTGCATATAACATTGCACCGCCTCTAAGGCTGCCTGTATTGTAACGTCCGGCATTATCAAAAACACCCATTACGTGGAATGGAAAATTTTCATCGGCAACAAGTTCAATATCAGTTGTTCCTGGTTGTTCTCCGGCTTTCAAATTAGCCTTTAATCTAACACCTTCATTATATCTGTTAAAATCAAGAACATCTTTTTCTAACTCAACAATATCAAACAATTGACCTTGTTTTTCGGGCAATCTTCTTGTAATATAACCGTCTTTTGTCCATTTGTTCTGTTGAACAGTAATGTTACCAATTTTACTTTCGGTTAATGCAATATAAATATTACCATTTTCTACTGTTTGTTCCGGTAAAAACGCACGTGCTGTAACAAAACCTTTTTCTGCATATAAATTATTGATACTATCAATAACTTTTTGAATATCTTCAATAAATACATTTTTACCAACAAGCGGTTTTACAAGGTTATTAATTTCTTCTTTAGTAAGAATTTCAGAAGGTGCAACTTCAATAGAATTTACATAAACGCCTTTGGTATCAAGTTCTTCAACAGTTGCACGTTGAAAAGCGTTATTAAAATCATTATTTTTTATAACCTGATTACTTCCATTAGCTTCTGGATTTCTTCTTTGTTCGTAATAATTGTAATCAGCGTTATGCTCTTTTTGCTGATATCTATCTCTGAGCATATTATTATCGTGGATTTGATTCATACCTGCTTCTGAGTTGAATCTTTGTACAGCACGAGTAGCTTCTTGCATCATCGAATTATCAACAGCATTAGGATAACTATCATAAACGCCGGCAAACGATGGGGCAAAAGCAGATAGTGCAAAACAGCATACAGCGCACAAAATCTTTTTTTTGGAATTTATCTTTTTCATTTATTCACCTTTAATTTGTAATTACAATTATATATAAGTCCGGTCAATTTTTATTTTTGCGCATAGATGCGGAAATATAAAGAATATTTTAACTTTTATTAAGATATGGTAATAAAAATTAATTTTTTGCAAAAAAATCTGTTGACCTGATATTATTATATAAGATATATGCTTACTTGTAAAGACATAAAAACAAAATATACTTTTTTTGAAGTATAAAAAAGGAGAGAATATGAATAACAAAATTAAATTATTAGCAGTATGTGTTTCAGCATTTGTAATCGGATTTTCAGCAAGTAACATTGCAATTTCTGATGTGCCTTCAAAAATAGCAGTAGTAGATGTTTCAGCAGTTGTAAATTCTTCATCACAAGTTCAAGCTTTGAAAAAAGATCAAGAAACTAAAGCAAAAGAACTTATGACATTTATTGAAAAAGCAAGAAAAGATATCTCTTCTACTACAGATGTTAAGAAAAAACAGGCTCTTGAAGAAAAATATAATAAAGAATTAAATACAAAAAGAGCAGCAATGGACAAAAATTACGCAACAAAATTATCTGCAATAGACAATAACATTTCTACAAAAATTGCAGAACAAGCCAAAGCAGCAGGCTATGACGTTGTACTTGCAAAAGGCGTAGTTTTATACGGCGGCTCTGATATTACAGAAGCTGTAAAAAAAGCGGTTAAATAAGATTTTAATGTCCTCCCCTTGAGGGAGGACCGAAATCTGCTTGCAGAGGATGAGAGTGAAGTTTCTCGTTGCCAGCAAATGATTTCGAGGAGGGGTACATGGGCTGGATATATTTACTTATCGCAGCAGTTTTTGAAGTTGGCTGGCCGTTTGGTTTAAAAATGGCATCAGCATCCACAAACCGATTGTGGTGGATTATTTTTGCAATTATTGCAATGACATTAAGCGGAGTGTTTTTATATTTCGCACAAAAACAAATACCTGTCGGTACTGCTTATGCTGTTTGGACAGGAATCGGTGCTGTTTGCACCTTTGCAATAGGTGTAATTTATTTTAATGATGCTTTAAATATGATGAGAGTGCTGGGGGCATTATTTATAATTTCAGGTGTAATACTTTTGAAATTAGCACACTAAATATATGGAAACCCTTGACAAACAGCGAAAAATCGGAAATAATAAGATAGAAGAAGAACGGAAGTTTGGAAGTCAAGAGGTCAGGATATTAAAAAATAATTTTCTGACTTGTCATCTTGTCTTCTTGCCCTCAGAGCTTCTAAACTAAGGAGGTAAATTTATGTTTAACAAAACTTCACACATCCCCCCCCCCATCGGCCGTCTAGCAAGGATTTTGGACTGGTTTAGATGTAAAAAGTTACGTCATGCTGAACTTATTTCAGCATCTCAGACCACCCCCCTCATCCGACACTTCGTGTCACCTTCTCCCACCATTGGGGAGAAGGAAATATTATGTGCGAAGCACACCGATAAGAACTTATCGACCTATCGTCTTAACGTCTTAAGGACTGACAAAACCCCTCTCCCTAACCCTCTCCCTAGGAGAGGGAACAAAGTCAAATCCGCTCTCCCTCAAGGGGCGAGGGGAAAATATGTAGCCTTTACCCTCGCCGAAACATTAATCACCCTCGGCATAATAGGCGTTGTGGCGGCGGTGACTTTGCCTACACTTATTCAGAAGTATCAAGAAAAGGAAACTGTTACTCGTTTAAAACAAGTTTATTCTATTTTATCTAATTCTTATGCATTAATCCTTCAAGAAGATGGCGATCCAACAAATTGGGGGTTAAGTGAAGAAAATTTTAATCAAATAACAATAGATAAGTTTGCAAAATATATAAAAAATGTGAAAATTTGTAAATCGTCTTCTAAGAAATGTTTTCCTGATCCCAGACTAGATATGAATGGTGAACTTGATGTTGTACAATTCAATAAACAATCTGCTCTAATTACGCCAAATGGCATAGTAATTCTTTTTTATACTCAAAGCTTTAACCAAATATCAACTGGTTGCTTAACTCACAATCATTGTATTGATGTTGTAGTTGATATTAATGGAAACAAAGGACCAAACCAATGGGGCAGAGATACATTTGTTTTTCATGCTGATAAATACAAAATTTTACCTCGAGGCGTTGCTAGAACTTCTGTTGCGGCAACTAAAACCTGTTCTCCATTAGAAAAAGCTAACGGTGGTTGGTATGGTGGCAGTGGCTGTACAGCTTGGGTATTACAGAAAGAAAATATGGACTATCTTAAATGTATAAAAGGTAAAAGTGAATATTGTGATAAAAAATATTATTTTGAATAAATTTAGATAAATGGATAAAAACCTCTGAAAAGTTTAAATGACACTAATAATCTAAATTTATTATAAAATTTATAGACCCCTAAAAATTTTAGGGGTCATTTATTTATTTAAATGCAAATGTCATATCAGCTTCTACGCAAACTTTGCCATCTACACTGCCTTTTCCATGAGCTTTACAGATAGGGCCTTTTACCTTTGTTACTTCAATTTCCATATCAAATCTATCACCGGGACGAACGATATTTTTAAATCTTACACCGTCAACTCCTGCATAAAGAGTTAATCTGCCTTTGTATTCCGGCATTGTCATCAAAATTGGTGCAGAACATTGTGCCATTGCTTCCAACTGCAATACACCCGGCATAATCGGGTTATTCGGGAAATGACCCTGGAAAAAACCTTCATTCATTGTCATATTTTTGTAACCTTTAGCATATTTGCCCGGAACACATTCTGTAATTCTGTCAACAAGCAAAAATGGATAACGGTGAGGAATCATTTCCATAATTTCCATAATGTCAAAGCTTAAAGTTTTAGTTTCTTCTGTCATTTTTTTCTCCTTTTATTTTAAGTCTTTAAGTCGGTAAGAGGTTAGGACGTTAAGTTCATTAAATTGTAATTAAAGATTTACTTAAAACTTCTTTTGTAAAGGACTTACCGTCTAATCGTCCTCACGTCTTATAGTCTTCTTTCATATTTAATTATTTTTCCTTTCAACATTTTCGCGACCTTAACATGAACTGCATGTCCTGCCTCTTTTACCAGAATCTGGCATTTCAGATTTAATGGATTTACGCCTGTTAAATACAAATCACCAATCAAATCAAGAATTTTATGCTTTATTGGTTCATTTTCAGAACGCTGGTCAGACGTATAACCTTCATCTGTCAAACCTAAAGTATTTTCAATAGTTACACCTTGAGCAAAACCTAACATTTGATATTTTTTCAAATCCTTGTAAAAACCGAAAGTTCTGGCTTCTATAATCTCATTCTGATTTTTTGGATTGTACGCAACCCAGCATCTTGTCAAATCCTTATGATCATAATTTACGGCATAAGAAATATAAAGCTCGTCAGACGGAAGAATAACAAGACTTGTTTTTCCATTTAAGTAATAAACCGGTTCTTTAACAGTATAATATTTTTGTTTTTCAAAAAAAGGTTTATCAATTCCTGCCTTTTTAAAAAGTTCAACCCACTGTTTTGAACTTCCATCAAGTGCAGGAACTTCCATTTCATCCATATAAATATCTATACTGTCAATTCCGCAAAAAGCCAAAGCCGCGGACAAATGTTCAGTCAACATCGCTGAGCTTTTTTTTTCGACACCCATTACAACACAATGGTCAGTTGCAAAAACATTATCCGAAGTAGCCTCAAAAGGCTCATTGCCACATATAAAATAACGAATTTTCCCTTCTTTGGAAGGAACAAACCTAACAGTACATGGCTTGTTTTTCATCAAGCCATTACCTGTTATTTGAGTTTCTTTTTTTAGTGTAGTGGTCATAATTATTTTGGAAGATAAGAGGTCAGGAGGTCAGGAAGTCAAGCCATTTATGGTTCGCATGCGAACGATATCAACTTGTCCTCTTGTCTTCTTGCCCTCTAAACTTCTACTTCTCCAAATTTTCTTCAAATTCTTTTAAAAGCGGCTCATATTTTCTGAATTTTGCAAAAATTTCTTGAGCATCTTTCATTGTTTTCAATTGTTTAATAAAGTCTTTTCTTGGCATCGCAGGAATACCGACTACAATTGATTTTTCGGGGAAAGACTTTGTAACTCCGGCTTTTGCAGTAATTATTGTATCAGAACCGATTTCAATATGATCAGCAAGACCTGCTTGACCTGCGATTACAACTCTATCACCGATTACACAGCTTCCTGCGATACCAACTTGAGAAACAATTAAACAACCTTCTCCGACTTTACAATTATGACCAATCATAACCAAATCATCAATTTTTGTATTATCGCCAATTGTAGTATTTTCAATTGTACCACGATCAATAGCTGTATTAGCGCCAATTTCAACATTGTTACCTATTACAACAGAACCGATTGAAGGAATTTTAAAGATAACATGTTTTGAATTTGATTCTTTAATTTCGCCATCTTTTCTAGCCTGTTCAATATTATCAGGATTTTCTGTAACAAAACTAAATCCGTCAGCACCTAATGAAACACCATGATGCAAGATTACATCATTTCCGACTTTAACTCTGTCTCCGATATTTACTCCAGCATGGAACAAACAATTTTTACCAACAACAGCGCCGCCGCCTACATAACAATTTGCTAAAATTTTTGTATTATCACCAATAACAGCATCATGAGAGATAACAACATTTGGTCCTATTTGAACATTCTGACCTAATTTTGCTGTTTCATGAACTGTTGCAGTCGGATGAACACCCGAATTTACCTGTGGTGCAACATAAAACATATTTAATAATTTCATCATAGCCAATCTTGGTCTTTCAACTTCAATGGTTGATAAATTAGGAATTTGAACTCCCAATGGAACAAGTGCAGCTTTAGCTTTTGATTTAGCAAGATTTGCGATTTCTTCTTCACCTAATGCAAGTGCCAATGTATTTTCATCTGATAATAAAGGCGGTGCAATTTGTGTAATATTAACGTCATCAACCTTAGTCAACATCCCGTCTGTAATATGTGTAATTTCTTCTAATGTAAAAGTTCTCATATTCTACTCCTTATATCCCTTAAATTTAATTCTATCAAAAAAAAAATATTTTGTCGCCCATATTTAACAAAAAGTAATATAGGTTATCCTTGATTAATTTTTTCAATTGTTTTTGTTGTAGATTTTCCAGCGACAAACTCTATAAACTCAACCTTTATCCCGTTTTTAATCATTATATCAGCTTCAGGAAGAGTCTCCATAGTATAATCAGCGCCTTTAGTATAAACATCCGGTTTCATTTCATCCAAAAGATTACGCGGACTGTCCTCATCAAATAAAACTACATAATCTACACATTTTAAAGCACTTAAAATTTCTGCACGATCATCTTCACAATTTATAGGACGAGCCGGCCCTTTAATTGAACGTACTGACTTATCAGAATTTAACAATACAATTAAATAATCAGCAAAGGTTTTAGTTTTTTCAAGATATCTAACATGCCCGACATGTAAAATATCAAAACAGCCATTTGTAGTTACAACAGTTTTACCTTCTGAGTGGATTTTATCTATTAAATTTTTTATATCTTTTCTATTTATTAACATACTATCAGTAAATAAAAACTAAACAAATTTGTCAAGGAGTTTTGCAAATTGATCTGCATATTTTTCACCCATAATATATGTACCTTGAGCAGGTTTTGATACGGGAATTTGTTTAAACAGTTTCGCCATTTTTTCATCTCTAATTTGAGCACACACTTCATCATAAAATGTCTTAGGCGGCATTGGACGTGCCTTCAAAACTCCAGGTTGAATGATATTTTTCATAATTAATTTTCCTTTCCTAGATATAAAGAATGCTAAAATTAAAAATTGCTAAAATATTAACTTTTATAAATATTATTCTATAAAAGTTTTTGTTTATATTCTTCAATATTGTTACATTTATATTTAGGAATATAATCAACTTCATAATTTTCTGCAATTTGTTTTATATTACTTGTCGCAGAAATTATTATTATTTTTGTATTTTTATATTCTTTAAAAAACTTTATTTGTTTGATAAACCATTCGCCGGCATAAAGAGGAAGATAATCCGCTTCCATCTGCATATCTGTAAAAATAATATCGTAAGGTTCATCAATAGATGATGTTAATTTTTCAACACCCTGTGATGCAGAGTATGCTTTATGAATAATCGCATTATTACAAATTTCTCTAGCTGCATCTTCATGCCAGTTTACCCATTTAGAAGAATCATCAACAATTAATATTTTCATACTCTTATAATAACATAAAAAAAGCCGCTTAAAGCGGCTTTTTGTTAATCAAACGGAACTGTAATTATATATTTATTACCTTCTCTAACTTTTGTAATTCCGCTTGCATCAATATCTTCCGTAAAATCAAACGCCTGACTGTATTTAATAATTTCTTCTTTACTATGCGAATTTCTTTCACCAGCGGCACTTACAATTAAAGTATTTCCTTCTGTTCTAACTTCTACATTTCTTTCATTATTGTCAAACGGTCTCAAATCAATAATAATTCTATATGCATCTTTTCCTTTTTCAACATGAACAAATTGAATAGCATTTTTTTCCATTTTTTCTTGATATTTAAAAGCTTTGTTTTCCATTTTGTGCTGTTGTTTTAAAGCTCTCATCTCCATTCTGTCGAAATTTCTTTCTCTTTGCATAATAGCTTTATCCATGCGGCCCATTTGATAAACAGGGTCATACATTCTTTTAAAATGCCAATCTGTAATAACATAAAAAGCAGCAAACGCTCCTAAAAATGCCATCAATGCTGTCAATAAATGACGCAAAGCCGGATGTTTGCACAAAAAGCAATCATCAAATTCCTCATGTCTGTAGCCGATATTGTTGTTTTCTTCCATTGAAAAACTCCTTTCTTTTGATAAAAGTATAAAATATTATTTGTTAAAGTCCATTACGCAATACGGCTAATACTATTGAAAATATATATTCCACATGATAATATGTGAATGTAGGAGTATAGTGTATGGCAAAAATATTAGTAACAATGCCCGATGATTTTTTAAACAGGGTAGACGGAATAGCATTAACAGAACAAAGAACACGCAGTGAGCTTATTCGTGAAGCTTTACGTTCATATATGAGACGAAGCAGCATTACAAGTTCTGAAAAAGCTGCAAAAGATGCCGAACTTTTAGAAACTCTAATCGGTTAATAAAGCTTCTATCCATCTTATTAAACCTGAAATTTCATATGGTTTCGGGATATATAAGTCTGCACCGGAATTTAAAACAAGTTCTTTATCATGATAAACTGAAGTTACAATAATTTTTGTCCTATCATAAAACGGATTTTCTCTTATTATTTTACAAATTTCCAACCCTTTTAAACTATCAGCATCACCTGCATCAATTATAATCATAGCCGGAATTACACTTTCAATATCTTGATAATTACTGAAAGTTCTTACTTCATAACCCTGCAAATCCAAAATAGTTTTTAACAAAAGAGTCATAGCTTCATCTTGTTCAATAATAAATATTTTATCATTTATAATATTTTCAACAGCATTTTCAGCAGAAATCTGAGGTCTTTCTATTAAGTAATTCGATTTAGAATGCAAATTCGCAAGATTATGTATTTGTCTTAAAGAATTCATTAATTGAATAGCATCATGATATTGAACAAATTCATTTGTTACAACTCCAATTGTTGTATGTACAAAATTTGAACGACGACCTGCAAATTCATCTCCGCGCATAAGCATAAAGCCTCGCCTGTTATCCTGCGGCGAATAAAATTTTGAGGCAACAGAATCAAAAGCAAATGTTAAAAAATTAGCAATCTGTTCAACTTTAATTCCATCTGTTATTATTAAAAATTCATTTTCTGAAATCGCTCCAAAATAATCATTTTCACAGAGCGCTGAACGAATTATCGCACAATATGTTTGAATTAATTTATCAGATGCAAGTTCTGTATAAGTTTCTTTGTAATTCTTAAAATTTTCGATACTTACAAGCATTACAGCCCAAAAATTATTTTCCTGCATAACCCTTTTTACAGCACGCATTGAATAATTTTTTCCTGGCAATAAACGTTTTGCATCCATATTTGCCTCAAGTTCGCGGCGAAGATGTGCTTTTATACGCATAACAAATTCTTCAGAATTTACCGGTTCTGAAATAAAATCATCAGCACCATTTTCCAAAACAGAAAGCCTGTCTTGTAATTCAGAGGATTTAGATACCGCAATAATAACAGGACGCATATTATACGTTAAAGCTCGTATTTTTTTACAATAATCAGATAAATCGCTGTCAATACTATCAGAAATAATAATTAAATCAGGCTCTTTATCTTGAATTAACTTTATAGCAGAAACCAAATTTTTCGTTATTATTACAGAATTAGTTTCACTTGCAAGTAATTTTTTATATTTTACCGAAAGTTCGCGGCGTTTATCAATAATTAAAGTTACTGTTTGCATTTTACCCTCGCCTGACGTTCAATATTTGACGCCGGAAATAAAACCTCAAAGGTTGTAAGACCATTTTCGCTTTTAACTTTTATTTGACCGCCCATTTTTTCTACAAGAGTTTTAGTTATATACAATCCCAGACCGCTTCCCTGAACTTTACGTGTAAGAGGATTATCAATACGCGAAAACTTTGTAAAAATTTTCTCACAATCTTCTTTTTTTATCTCAAGCCCTTTATTTATAACACTTATAGAAACAAAATCATCTATATTAACAGCTTTTACCGTTATCTTTGAATTGTAATCTCCATATTTTGCAGCATTTTCAATTAAATTTGTCATAACCTGTTGAAACTTATCTTTATCAGCTAGAATATTTAATGCAGAAATCTGCACATCAAAACTTTTATCCGGATACTGGTTTTTGATAATTGAACAAATCATATCAATAACAGGTTTTATAACAACTTCTTTAAAAATAATATCATCTTTTGCATCTTGAAGTTTGGTTACAGAAAGCATGTTTTCAACAAGATTAATCAATCTATTTGACTGTTCAATAATAATCTTCAAAAACTTTTTCTTACTCTCATCATCAAGTTTATCCCACGATGCAAGCATTGTCTGCGAAAAACCTCTAATAGAAGTCAATGGTGTTCTAAGTTCATGGCTTACTGTTGATATAAAATCTTCATTCATAACATTATTATACCAGTTAAATACATTATATGACTATATTTTTACCATAATTTCCAAAAGTTTGTAACAAATTATTAAAATTTAAACCAAAACCCTAAAGTTTGCCTCAATACATACCGATATAAAATATGTGGTTAGACAAAAATCGGAATTCCGATAAGGAGATGTAAATGTACGGATATATAGCATGGCCCGGAACATACAGTTTTAAAGAAGAAATTGGTCTGTTCCTTGAATATTTAAAAGAACAGATAAATGAAGTGATGGAAAAGATTGAAGCAGCGGAAGATGAAATCTAGCTGTTGATTTAGGATATGTAAAGCCGGTAAAAATAATTTACCGGCTTTTTGTTTTTCTACACCAGATGGAGGATATTTAAAAGAAGTTGTAAAGTTTTAAAATTGGAATTCCGTAAATAAAAATGTTGATATGAAAAACAGTGAAGTTTTTCATACCTCCTCCCCAAGTCTGGTAGCCGTTCTCACGAATGGCTTTTTTTTGCTGTTTATTTTATATCCATTGTGAAAATTAAGTTTCTCTCTCCTAGGGAGGGGAAATATTTGGTGCAATTACACTATTCTTAATAATAGCAATTATGCTAAAACCTACTATTTTATTTTTTTAAAAGTACGCATAAGTTGTTTTGACATGTCAACATTATACTCTGAAACCAGTGCAGCAATTGATACTTTTGAATCATTATCAGCCACATGGAAAATAGTACGAATACCTTCTTCTGTTAAAAATTTGTCCCTTTCCATTTTTGGTCCCTGTTTTTTTAAAATATTTGCTATTTTTAGTTTATCTTCAACCGCTTCAACCCACTTTTTCTTTTTAAATTTATATTCAGATGATATAGTTAAATCTCTTTTTTGTGCCTCTAAATTTTTACTTAAATCAGTAAAATAATTAACTCCGCCAATAGTATAGATATTACGATTTGCAGCTTCAAAGATATCTCTTTTTGGACCTTGTAAAGATGCCTTCGCTTGGAAATTTCGAGCGATTTCATCAAATGATTCATTGGCATCTGCAACATACACTTTTACATTAACGTTACTATCTTCATAAGGATAAGACGCGCCTGCAGTATAACCTTCCCAGTGTCCTTTGAAATTTTGGTATCTTGCATTATTACCATTTACACCAGTTGAAAAACTTGGAATTTTTGTTACTAACATACTCTTTTACTCCTATAATTAATACACACTCGACATAGAAATATTACACTCAAATAAAACTTTTTCCACAATTTGCTAAGAAATATTAAATTTTTTATAAACTATTAATATTTCCAAGAGTAATAATTCGCAGTAACAAACGCAATAGCTTTTGTTTTATCATGAGATAAACTAAGTTCAAATGAAATATTTTGTTTTAAATCCTTTAGTATCCTAATTTGAGGACATTTATTTTCATTATGAAATACCTCTATTTGGTTATAATTTACATCTTTTATACCTAAAGCGGACAAAGCTTTTACAACGGCTTCTTTTGCACAAAACCTGGCTGCAAAATGATCTTGAGGTTTTGAAAAACTTTGACAATAATCAATCTCATTTTGAGTAAAAATCCTTTTATAAAAATTTTCAGATTTATTCTCAAATCTTGAAATATCTTCTATATCCACACCAATGCTCATAAAAACACTCTAACATAAAAAAAATATAATTGTAATTAAGAAGGTTGACGAATTGAAAAAAGCTGTGTTAAAATAGATTAAACGCCTTAACATATTCATTAAATTAGCCGGAAAGGAAAATTTTATGGCTGATTCAATGATACCATATTCATTCACACCGGGAACTAAAGCTAAAGCCGGTGAAGTTAATGCAAACTTTGTTGCATTGGCTAGTATTATTGAGACTTTTAAAAATAATACTACACAAAACATTTCCGATATTATTGAAACTTTAAACGGGAAGGTCGAGCCTGACGATTTAATAAATAATTTTGTCGTAACGGAAACGGGAAAAAATTTAAATGATTACAAAACACCCGGAAACTATATATTTAGCAGTTCAAATCTGCCATTAAATGTTCCGGAAGGTAATTCCGGACTTGTAATGGTTCTTGGCGATATAAATTCTACTATAACTCAACTATGGTACAGCTATAGCGCTTCTCAGGTATATATAAGAATTTTCAGTAATTCAAATTGGACATCATGGAAACCTGCATACGGGACATATAGACTTTCAAATCCAGGATTTATAAAATTCAGTAACGGTGTAATTTTACAATGGGGTCATTGTATACAAAATAAACAGGTTGTATATCCTTTAGCATATAACACAATAGCCTGTCCAATTTTTATGAAACATGGTTACGGAACATCGACAGAACGTAGTGACACAGGTTTTGTAGATCAAACACATACGGGATTTACTGCCGGAACAAACGGTGTATTTTATCATTTAAACTGGATATCAATAGGCTGGTAAAGGAGAATTTATGAAATATTACGGAACAAAAAACAATAAAGATTATGGTTTTTATGAAGAAAACTTTGAAAATTCAATAGAAATAACAGATGAATACTGGATGGAACTTCTTTCAGAACAGAACAATGGCAAAATAATTATCCTATACAAAAACAATGTAATTGCTGTTGATGATTCTGAGTATTCATTTGATAATGGTGAATGGCAAAAACTTACAAAATCTAAAGCCAAAACTAAACAACTATCAATTCAAAATGAAATACGGACAAATGAGATTCTTCAAGAACTTGACATTCTGGATAGAAAAAGAATTCGTGCAATTGCAGAGCCGACACTGAAAGATGAAAATATTACGTGGCTTGAATACTATAATTCAGAAATTTCAGCTTTACGCGAAGAACTTGCCTCAATTTCATAAAGCAAAAAACCGGTTTTTAAAAACCGGTTTTTTATTGTATAATTATTTTATAAAATAAATGGAGATAATTAAATGGAAATAAGAGAAGAATTTATAGAACAGGCAAAACATTTAACACGTAATGCAGAAGTTTTACCAGGAGGTATTGAAGAATTAGCAGTAAAATTACAGCATGCACATGATACAAATACACCGCTTAGAGTAAAACTTGGTATGGATCCTACAAGACCCGATCTTCATTTAGGACATACTGTTGTAATGAGAAAATTAAAAGAATTTCAAAGTCTTGGACATAAAATTGTGCTTATAGTAGGGGGAGCGACCGCTATGGTCGGCGACCCTTCAGGAAAATCTGAAACTCGTCCGGCATTAACCAAAGAACAAGTTGAAGAAAATGCAAAATCCTATTTTGATCAAATGTCAAAAGTTCTTGATGTTACAGATGCAGAAGTTGTAAATAACGCTGATTGGTTACATAAAATGTCATTTACAGATTTATTAAAACTTTCTGCGCAAGTAACAGTAGCACAAATGATGACACGTGATGATTTTGCAAAACGTTATGCAGATGGTCGTCCGATTTCAATTCATGAATTCTTTTACCCGTTAATGCAAGCATATGATTCTGTTGCAATTGATTCTGACATAGAACTTGGCGGCACAGATCAGAGATTTAACACATTATTAGGACGTGATATTCAAGCTGCATATGGCAAGAAATACCCGCAATTAGTAATGCTTTTACCATTATTGGAAGGCACAGACGGCGTTGTAAAAATGTCAAAAACATATCCTGAACATTGTATTTCACTAACAGATTCAGAAGTAGATATGTTTGGCAAATTGATGAGTATACCTGATAATATGATTTCTAGATATTTCAGCTTGCTAACTGATGCGACAAAAGAAGAACTTGAAACAATCGATAAACAAATAGCAGAAGGTTCAGTGAACCCTCGTGATATCAAAATCAAACTTGCATATACAATTACCGCAGAATACCATGGTGAAGACGGTGCAAAACGCGGTCAAGATGCATTTATCAATATTTGTTCAAATAAAGGAATTCCAGATGATATTGAAAAAATTTCCGGCTTTAACGGTAAAGGAATCTTAGATGCACTTGTTGAACTTAAATTTGCAGCAAGTAAAGGGGAAGCAAAACGTTTAATACAAGGCGGCGGTGTAAAAATCAACGGAGAAAAAATTGCCGATATGGCTTATGTATTAAATATTACAGAACCAGTAATATTACAAGCAGGCAAACGTAAATTCGCAAAACTGGTATAAAAAGACGATAAGACATTCGGTCATTAAGTTCATTTCATAAAGTGATAATCATAAAAATTTACCAATATTGCATTTGTAAAGAACTTATCGTCTTATAGTCTAACGACTTATCGACCTCAAAGGAAAACTATGTTCAAAATCATAAAACGCGGAATAACAAAAGTAAAAGAGGACATTCAGGTAATCTACGACAAAGACCCCGCAGCAGACAATCTGCTTGAGGTAATCCTTTGTTATCCGGGTTTGCATGCTTTGATTGCATACCGCTTTGCACACCGTCTTTATAAATGGCATTTACCGCTAATACCTCGTATAATTTCTTATATTACAAGAATTATTACAGGTATAGAAATTCATCCTGCAGCAAAAATCGGCAGAAGATTTTTTATTGACCATGGCGAAGGTGTCGTAATAGGCGCAACTACAATAATTGGCGATGATGTATTGATTTATCAGCAAGTGACCTTAGGCGGTACCGGCAAAGAACATGGAAAACGCCATCCGACATTAGGAAATGGTGTAATTGTCGGCGCAGGCGCAAAGGTTCTTGGAAATATTACACTCGGTGACCATGTAAGAGTAGGTGCAGGTTCTGTCGTAATGGAAGATGTCCCGGAATATTCAACAGTAGTAGGAGTTCCAGGACGAATTGTACAACGTAAAATTAAAGATGAAAATGGAGTTTTATTACACAATAGAATTCCTGATCCAATAAAATGCGAATTGAATAGGCTTAAATACGAAGTTTTAGAATTAAAAGAAAAGTTAAACCCTTGACAAACTCTGAAAAATCGTAAATAATAAGATAGAAGAAGAATTGAAGCTTGGAAGAACGGAAGTCAAGAGGTCAAGCAATTAAAGGTGCTTCGCACAAAAATAATTTTCTGACTTGTCATCTTCTTGCCCTCTGAGTAACTATGGAGGTAAATTATGTTTAACAAAACTTCACACATCGCCCCCCCCCCAACAGACGTTTAGCAAGGATTTTCGACTGGTTATGGTGTAAAATTTTCGTCATCCTGAGCAAAGCGAAGGATCTCAAACCCACCCCTACCCCTCCCTTACAAAAGGAGGGAATACATCCCCTCTACCTCTGGGAGCGGATTGCGAGCCGAGGCTGGAGCATTTTTG
The DNA here is from genome assembly GCA_949915775.1 of uncultured Candidatus Melainabacteria bacterium. Classification (GTDB taxonomy): domain Bacteria; phylum Cyanobacteriota; class Vampirovibrionia; order Gastranaerophilales; family Gastranaerophilaceae; genus Stercorousia. The sequence goes on from CATLEG010000014.1 coordinate 21,564, forward strand.
CAAAGAGCCAAAGGCTCTGTGGCAAAATGCGGAACTGCCGTTTAACGCGAGCAACCAAGCAGAGGGAAGAATTTCAATGCGAGTTTTTACGAGCATTAGAAATTCGGGTGAGGGTGCTACGCACGTAGCCCAGCCGATAAATATTGGTGATAATTTTGTAAATTCGGGTGAGGGTAAAAGATAAGGTCAACAAGATATAAAGTAATTAATGAAAGGAATAATAATGAAAAAAAATATTATCAATAAGCTGGATTGCTTCGCTGACACTCGCAATGACTATATTTGTCATGCTGAATTTATTTCAGCATCTCAGACCACCCCCCTCATCCGACACTTCGTGTCACCTTCTCCCACCATTGGGGAGAAGGAAATAATATGTGCGAAGCACGATAAGAACTTATCGACCTATCGTCTTAACGTCTTAGAGACTGATAATACCCCTACCCTCTCCCGAATTTGTAAGTTCGCATTTAGCTCACTAACAAATTCAACCCTCTCACAAAGAGAGAGGGTAAAATATGGGTTTACTCTGTCAGAAGTTTTTTCACCCTGCCGGAAGGTTAAATTAAGTTTCGGGTTTACATTGGCTGAGGTTCTAATCACCCTCGGCATAATCGGCGTTGTGGCGGCGTTGACTATTGCGCCGTTAGTTCAAAAATACAGAATTAAACAACTTGAAGTTGCTTTCAAAAGATCCTCTTCTTTAATTCTACAGGCGCTAAATAATACTGCAATTGAATTTGGATATAGCAGTTTTAATGACTTTAACCAGATGTGTAAAGGAGAAGGGCAATATAATAAAAGTTGTTCAACTTGGAGAAGTGAAAATAGTGATTTAATGACAAATATACAAAATACATTTATTGCAAATTTCAATAATCCAAATCCGATTAAACAAAGCCAACGGAACAAGTTATCTCAAATAAAAGTAAAATGCTTCGGTGGTAATATTTGTACAGATTATAAACAATTATATGGTATAACTGACTATAATACTCCAAATAATAATTTATATTTTTTAAATGATGGCAGCGTAGTTAGCGGGCTGACTTTTTACTATCATCAATATACTGATGGAATATCTTTTACTTTTGATACTAACGGTCCTTATAAAGGGCCAAATAGATATGGATATGATTTATTTCTTTTCACAACAGGAAGCTGGAATCCGATGTGTACAAATAACACATCAGGACTGAACTTTAATGGCCGCGGGTGCTATAAATATGCTTTAAAAAATCAAAATCCTGACGACGATACCAAAGGCTATTGGGAAAGTTTGAAGTTGTAAAGTTTAAGATAAAAATAATACTCTTGTTATCTATTTACAATAGCTTCTATTGTTGATATAATCTGGCTGAAAGGTACAGGATATGTTTGATAAAAGCTTTTGGACAGGTAAAAATATTATTTTTGTATTACTTGTTATAGTACTTCTATTCACACTGCCTAAAACTATCGGTATATTTATGTTATTTTTCGGGGCATATGTTCTTGCTTGTGCTCTTAACCCTTTTGTTATAAAATTTACAAAAAAAATGAGTAGAACTGCTGCGGCATCACTTGTTATGGGATTAAGTGTAATTTCTGTACTTGCTCTTTTTGTACCTATCATAATAGTCGCAGTTAAAGAAATCCGTAACTTTATGCTGACTTTACCCGAAAAAATAAGCGGTGTTCTAGATTTTATAACTAATACAAATATATATGGACATAAAATCCCTGACTTTTTTGATTTTGAGACTTTAATAGGAAACTCTACCCCTTTTGCGCAAGGGTTTGTAAACCATTCTTTAAGCTTTACCGCCGGTATTTTCCAATTTACGGTAATAGCGGTAGCAATAACAATGATTGTTTACTATATTCTTGTCGACAAGAATTATTTGCAAGACAAATTCTTACAATTATTTCCACCAGACATGAAAGAAAAAGCTTCTGATATTTCAGCTACAATCAGTAATAAAGTAGGTGGATATGTAAGAGCACAAATCTTATCTATGGTAGCCGTAGGTGTAATGGTAGCTTTTATTTTAATAATACTTGGAGTTGAGTATTCAACATTACTTGGATTAATTTCCGGCATTTTAGATATTATTCCGCTTTTAGGACCTACAATTGCATTAGGATTAATTTTACTTGTTGCATACCCTCTTGGAGGTTTAAAAATATTTTTGATAATTATTGGATTTTTAATTGTTCAACAAATTTCAAATTATGTAGTAAGACCTGTATTATTTGGGAAGTTAATGGAATTACATCCTTTAATGATTTTTTTGGCATTATTTTTAGCCGATCAATTTTTAGGGTTCTGGGGAGTTATTTTATCTCCGGCAATTGCTGCTACAATATGCGTTTTAATAGATGAATTATATATAAAACCTATAAATTTAAAAGGTAAATAAATGATTGAAAAATTTTTATATAGCGGAATAAAAGAAAAAGATAACAATTTTAAAATGTGGCTGGCATTTCCCGGACCATACTCGTTTGCAATGTCTTCTCTTGGATATTTATGGCTTTTTAAACAACTTGATGAAGATGATGAAATATCTATAGAAAGAATTTATTCAGATACTGAAAAGACAGATTTTGCACCAAATGAGGTTAAATTAATAGGATTTTCATTTTCTTTTGATATGGATTTTTTAAACATTTTTTCAATGCTTGACAAGTATGATATACCTTTAAAGTCAAAAGATAGAGAAAATTTTCCTTTAATATATGCTGGCGGCCCTGTTGTTACTGCAAATCCTGAACCATATAGTGAATTTTTTGATTTTTTTGTAATTGGAGATGGTGAAGATATAAATTTAGAAATTGCAAAACTTTGCAAATCAAATCTCAAAAGAAATAAATCTGAAATTTTGGAAATGCTTTCTAAACTTGATGGAGTTTATGTCCCTTTATATTCTAAAAAAGTTAATAAACTTACAAAAAAACTTGAAGAATGTATTTATACTCCAATTTTAAGTGAAAATGCATATTTTAAAGATACATTTATTATAGAAATGTCGAGAGGATGTGCGAATAGATGTGGTTTCTGCCTTGCATCTTATACAAATTTGCCGTTAAGATGCGTAAAATATGAAAAACTTATAGAAACCATTGAACTTGGTCTTGCACAAACAAATAAAATTGCACTTTTAGGTGCACAAATTAGTGCACATCCGCATTTTCATGATGCATGCGAATACATATATAAAAAAATTCAAAATGGTGAAAATATAGAAATGGGTGTATCATCACTCAGAGTAGATGCGATAACTCCGGAGGTTGTAAAAACTCTTGTTGCTGCCGGGCAAAAAAATTCAACATTGGCTGTTGAAGCTGGAAGTGACAGGTTAAGAAAAGTTATTAATAAGAATTTACAAGAGAATCAGATTTTTGAAGCAGTTAAAATTTGTCGTGAGAGTGGATTAAAAGGCTTAAAATTTTATGGAATGATAGGATTACCTACCGAAACACCTGAAGATTTAGAAGCTATAATTAATCTTGCTAAACGAATTAAAAAAGAGAATAAAGGTTTTGATATTTCATTTGGATTTTCAAGTTTTGTTCCAAAACCTCATACACCTTTCCAATGGATTGGACGAGAAAGTACTAAATCTCTTGAGAAGAAAAGTAATTTCCTAAAAAAAGAATTGCATAAAATTGGAGTGGATGTACAAATCTCCAGTATAAAATGGGATTATTGGCAGGCTGTATTATCACGCGGAGATTCTAGTTTAGGAGATTTTTTAGTGGAAGTTTACAAACAGGGCGGGAAATTAGGAGCTTTTAAAGCGGCAGCTAAAAAGTTTAAAATCGATACAGATTATTTTGCATTAAAAGATTTTAAATTTGAAGATAAATTACCCTGGGATTTTATAGAAATTAAGCCTTCAAAAGACTTTTTGATACAAGAAAACAAAAGACTTATTTCAATTCAATGTCTTTAATATAACGAGGGCGGGATTTTACTTCGCGGAAAAGCTGTCCGACATATTCACCAATAAGTCCTAAACAGAAAAGCTGGATACCACCGAATACGCAAAGCAATATAATTGTTGTTGCCCAACCGTTAGGAGAATTATGTAAAAATATCTTTTCAAAAACGGTTTCCAGCCCTACTAAAAATCCAAATAAAGCCATTAAAAATCCCAAAACAGTAACAAACCTTAACGGAACAACACTATATGAAGTTATTCCATTCAATGCCAAAACCATTAATGACATAAAGTTAAATTTCGATTCTCCTGCCATTCTTGGTTTTACATCAAAGTATACATATGCAGTTTTCAATCCGACTTCATGGAAAAAACCACGTAAAAAAAGATATTTCTCCGGATAAAGTTTCATTATATCAAGAGCTTTTTTACTTACAAGCCTATAATCTGAATGGTTAGGCGGGATTTTAGCACCGAGTATATTCATCGTTTTATAAAACAATAAAGCTGTAGTTTTTTTAAAAAAGCTGTCAGTTTTTCTATTTTTTCTAATACCGGAGACTATATCAGCGCCATTCATGTATTCATCGACAAAATTTTCAATAGCATTTTCATCCTGCTGTAAATCAGCATCAATAGATATACAACAGTCACATCCGATTTCTCTAACACCTTCAAGCCCTGCAATCAATGCTTTTTGATTACCGAAATTTCGAATAAATTTTAAAGCTTTAACTCTGTTATCATTATTATGTAAACCTTCAATAATATTCCATGTAGAATCTGTCGAACCGTCATCAATCAAATATAAATAACTTTCCGGTTTGACTTTATCTTTTGTAACAAGCTCTTCAATAACATTCAAAAGTCTTTCAGTAGTTGTTTTTATACATAACTCTTCATTAAAACATGGTATTATAATTGCTAAAACAGGTTTATTCATAATCTTTCTCATTTGCCAAAATACACCTATTATATTATAATATTTTTATTATTAAAGCAAGGATCTTTCAAATGGTTAACAAAAAATTTATTTTAAATGCAGATGATTTTGGGATGTCAAAAGCGACAAATAGAGCTGTATTGGATGGTTATCATAACGGATTTTTAACAAGTGCAAGTTTATGCGCAAACGGAAAAGCTTTTAATGCAGCAGTTAACGAAATTATTCCGGAATGCCCAAATCTCGGTATTGGAGTTCACTTAAATATTATTGAAGGCAGAGCATTAACTAAAGCTTCTCTTTTAACGAATAAACGCGGGAAATTTAATAAAGGTTATTTATGGCTAATGTTAAATTCTTCTAATAAAAAAGTGCTTGAACAAATAGAATTTGAATTCAGAACTCAAATTGAAACCGTAATGAATTATGCAAAAGTTGATCATATAGATTCACATGTTCACACACATGCAATACCTGATATATTTAAAATTACAGCTAAACTTGCAAAAGAATATAATATTCCTTACATTAGAACGCAATTCGAAGAAATGTATTTTGTTCCATCCTTTAAAAAACATTTCAACTTTAAATACCCGCCTAACATTTTAAAAATATTATTATTAAATTATTTTACAGGCAAAAACAAAAAAGTTGTTGATAAATTCGGACTTAAAACTAATGATTATCTGCTTGGAGTAGGATATACAGGTCTTATGGATGAACAAGCTATTGAATACGGTCTTATGACACTTGATGAGGAATGCCTTGCTGAAGCATTAATTCATCCATGTAATTATGCTATTTCTAAAAACAATCAGCATTACAACGAATTTTTAATAACTCAAAATAAATCGTTAAAAGATAAAATTTCACGTCTTGGATTTGAGTTAACAAATTATAAAAAAGAATATGAAATTCAATAAACTTATATCTATATTAATAATATTAAGTTCATTTGCGGGTTTTACATATTTTGAAATCCACAGGAAAGCTGACAAAGCCGTACTTAACATAATAAATGCAGCTGAAATTGAAGTTGAAAGAAACAATAAAACATCTGAAGTGATTTGTATTCCCGATGTTAAAATTTTCACAACAGATTTAACTCAGTCTTATTTACCTCAAAATAAAAAACTCTCTTTTGAAGATTCTATAAAAATGGGGTATTTAACCCAAAATTTTGCTGAAGATGTATTAAGCAATAAACGTGTTAAATTAAAATACACAGGTAAAGAAAATCAAAATTGTAAATATGCTGATATTATTATAAAAAAAGAATCATACAGACAAATGCTTATAAATTCTGGTTTTGTACCTGAAATTAATGACAAAAACTTTAATAAGCAACTTGAAAAAGCAAGAAAATTAAATCTTGTTATTTTAAATCACAAAAGCAATAAATATCATAAATTAGATTGTAAATACGGTCAAGCGGCACATGATGCAGTTCTTTTACCATTTAAACAGATCCCAAAAGATGCAAAACCATGTAAATTTTGCCATATTAAAAAAGATAAAATTAAAAAAACTTCGAATATAAGCACTTATCCTTTAGTTATTTCAAATGGCAGCATTAAGATGTATTTGACTGATTTAACAACAAAATTAAAGCCGGATAATCAATGTTCTTCACTCGCATGCAAAGAAATTTTAAATCAAATAAATAACAGTAAAACTTCAATCGACATGGCGTTATATGGCTGGGATAATGTCCCTGAAATTTATAATGCATTAAAACAAGCAAAATCAAAAGGCGTAAAAATCCGTATTGCATATGATAACAGTACAAACAATTATTATCCTGAAACTATAAATTTACTCAAACTTGCAAACGTTTCTTTTGGAGATACACCTAAGATATTAATGCACAACAAATTCATAATTTTTGATAACAAACGGGTAGTCACAGGCTCTATGAATTTTTCAAAAACAGGATTTTCAGGATTTAACTCAAACTGCATTATCTTTATAAATTCTCAAGAAGCCGCACAAATCTATAAACAAGAATTTGAACAAATGATTAATGGCAAATTCCATAATGAAAAATCTTCAGTTGAGCACAAAACTGTACAGTTGGGTAAAACAAAAATTACACCATTTTTCTCTCCAAAAGATAAAATAATAGTAAACAATATTATTCCGCTTATTAATAATGCGAAACATTATATTTTTATACCGGCATTCATAATTACGCATGAAGAATTTTCAAATGCACTAATTAATGCTCACAAAAGAAATGTAACTATAAAAATTATAACAGATGCAACAAATGTTTCTTCATCACGCAGTAAAATTAAAATATTACGTAATGCTGGAATTTTTGTCAAAGTCGAAAATTATGCCGGCAAAATGCATTCCAAAAGTATAATTATTGACGATAAATATGTTCTCGCCGGTTCAATGAATTTTACAAAAAGCGGCGAAACAAAAAATGATGAAAACTTTTTAATTATAGAAGATGAAAGGCTTGCAAGATATTATCGCGGATTTTTTGAATATCTTTGGGCAAAAATTCCTGACAAATATTTAAAATCAAACCCTCGCGCTGAAGGGAAATCTTCTATAGGTTCTTGCTCTGACGGAATTGATAATGACTATGACGGCAAAATTGATATGGAAGATGAAGGCTGTAGATAAGGCCCAATAATTTGCCCAAGTGATTTTATTATGATATAATTAGATTATGACAAAACAACAAGTTAGCTTGACTACACAAAACAGATTAATTATATCAGGTCTTATTATAAGTACAATACTAATAGTTGCAATTGCCGTTTTTGCTATATTTAATATTCAAAAAAAACTTAACGAAGGCTATCAAAATTTTGGGCAGATAGTTTCAAGGGCATTGGCTATAGAATGTACTGAATTAACAGATTCTTTTGATAAATTAAAAGCACATGCTGATAACATAGTAGCTTCTCATAAAGATATCGTTTTTATTGAATTTAGAGATAATGATGGCAATTTAATATACAAAACTGAATCTAAAACAGTAACAAAATCACCTAATATTACTGTAAATTCGCCAATGATAACTGCTGAAAATAAAAACGCAGGTTCGGTAACCGTCGGATTATCCGGAAGTATTATTTCACAAATTTCAGCCACAACAAGAGCATCGCTCTTATTTGTATTTTCTGTTGCATGGATTGTGTTTGCATTTGTTGTATTAATAAATACATATTTAATTACAAGAGAACTTAGAATATTACATGACGGAGTTAATAAAATTTCTACCGGTGAATTTGGATATACTATTCAAGACAAAGATGTAAGTTCTGAAGTTAAAGAATTATTTAATGCATTTAATGATATGTCTAATAAATTACATATTTATGAAGAACAAAATATTGAGCAATTAACTCTTGAACGCAACAAACTTGAAGCAATATTAATGAGTATAGCAAACGGCGTTGTTGTATGCAACAACTTCGATAATGTAGTTCTTGTAAACGATCATGCTCATAAACTTCTGGATTTAGAAGAAAATCAAATGCTTGATACTAAAATTCAAAACTATATAGATACAGAAGGAAATTATTGTTTTAAAGACAAAATTGAAGAATTTAAAGATACTCCGCTTGAAATTATGGAAAATAAACCGCTTGAATTTAACATTCAAGTAGACAAACGTGTAATAAAATCAATAATTTCGCCAATGTTTACACGAAACAAAGATTATGTAG
>CATLEG010000015.1 GCA_949915775.1 uncultured Candidatus Melainabacteria bacterium
TACTGGCATCCTGGCTTAATATCAATATCAATAATTCTATTTTTTATCTCGTTATCATATTTCGCTATTCTTTTAACATAATTACGAGCACCACCTATATAAAAATCCATTCTATTATATATATAACCATTATCAATATTTATACTAGCTAGCCCCCATTCCTTATTCCAATTTTCATTAGATATACTTGAACTTGGATTTACTTGCATTGTTTTTACAAGTCTTTTTGTTTTACCTACTATATCTAATTCTTCAACAATAACATCTATAGAACAATATCCTTGATGAGAAAAAGTTTTTGCTCCTTTATCTCCATTTAGTATTTCTAACATTGGAACAGGTAAAGTAATTTTTCTTTGACTAGCATTATTAGGTATTTCTTGATTTAACTTAAAATTATTCCAACCAAATTCAGCAGGTGTTTTAGTTTCTCCATCTATTACAACTTTGTACCAATCAGGAAAAACCCATTTGAATTGTTTTCCAATGTTTAATTTATGAACAATTCCACCTTTTTCATCAAAATTTTCAGTTGTTTTCCAATCATCTACATTGACAAACTCACTAATTGCCTTAGCATTTTTATCATAAGTAGGCTTGGCCTCAAGACTAACATCTTTCAGTCTATAAGTAACTGCAATATTATCCACCAATCTGCCTTGAGAGTCAACGCTTGCCTCGTTAAATGTAATTTGATGGTCAAACCTTGTGTTATCGGACAAGATTGGTTGAGAAACTACATCTCTTGCCACACATAAGTGCCAATCTTTCCAAAAACTTTCTCTTCCATCTTCCCATTTTTCCAAAATGAACTTGGTTTTTGGCTCAAATTCTTGGCTAAATGGCAAGTCTACCAAAGTAAGATTTACAACATCCAAAATCTCTGTCAAGTCATCTGTTTCACTATCTCCTTGCAAAATATAGTCTGAAAAATCTTTGCCACGATAGTTGTTTTGTTCTTGTTTTGCATCATATAAGTATAATTTTGTTATAATATTGCCCATTATCTAAATCTCCCTGTAATAGTATTTAATTCGGCTCTTGCCCTTAAGTATTGAATTTCATTTTCGCTTTTAAATGTTTCATAGTTATATGTTCTTTCTCTCTCTGCTTGTCTAAAAGCAAACGATATACCAGCACTAGCAACCCCTACTGCACCACCAATAAGAGAACCTATAGGACCAAATGTAGCTCCTAACATTGCACCACCCATAGCTGCAGTGCCAAAGTTTACTGTATCTTGAAATATCTCTATTTTCCTACCTATTTGAGCCTGCAATGCTTGGTCGCCATTTGCCATACCTATTCCACCGACATAGTAATCAAAGCCTTTAAAAACAGCTTGTTTGCCTAATTGTATCAATTCTTTTCCCACAAACTTTCCTAAAGTTTTCTGCTTGATACCTGCTTTTTCATCAATATTTGAGCCTAAATCCTCTTTATCTTCTTGTCTCCCACTTGCTTTTTGTGTAGATAAACCATTAGTACCAGACATTCCCATGGTTGTATCTTTTCTTACAATAATTTCAATTTTTTGAACTCCTTGCTTATATAACATTTGTAGCACTCCCTTTCAATGTTAATGAAGTACTGCTGTAACTTGCATTTTCCATTCGTTTTTGGATATTATCGTAAGTACACAATATCAAATACTCATTTTCATTATTGATTTTTATTTTTAGATAAATTGTTTCATTAATATTTTGTTTGCCAATTTCTTCGTCATTTTTCTTTATCGCAGTAAATAACATAAACTTTTCATTAAGTAATTCTGTTAAGGGCTTAAGAAAATCATAAAAAGACATAGATATAACAAACGAGCAAGTTTTGTTTCTAATACCTGCCAAATCATTTCTTGAATATTTGGCAAGTTGGTCATTTGCAAATATAATTTGCATAGAGATTTCGTTAATAGGAATTTGGTAATAGTTCTCATTATCAAATGATAGAGATATATCATAATCACTATAAGTCAAAGCATTAGTTAAATAAGTAATTTTAAAGCCAATGCTACAGACAATACTTCTACCAGACGATACAGTTTCTGGAGCTTCGTCATACTGCATTATACCAAACAATAAATATGCATTTAGTGTCTCTCCGTAGTTATTCATAATCTTTTCAGGAACACCGATATACTTGTTTCTAATCTTTTGCAAGTAATATTCCAAAACGCCTGCTTTACTTTCTTGCATTAAAAAAGTAATTTTACCCGTTTTTTCTACAAAATCAATATCGGGAGATATAGTTGCCTCTTCTTCTATAGCCTCAACTAGTGCAAAGTTCTTACTATGTGTATTGCTAATTGTAGTATCTTTCTTGTAAGTGAAAAATTCCACATCAAGATAAGAACAAATGTCGACATCATTTACTTCTCCAAAACTCTCTATACTTATGGTTTCTGTGTTTTCTTTAAAAACATTTTCCATAATATGCATTATATCTTTACTGGTAAAAATTGTCCTTTCCATATACCCTCCGATTTATTTAATATTAAATTTTTTTGCTGTTTTGGGGTAATTCCCACTATATAAAATGTCTTTCATAATATCATTCATTACACCAAATAATTGATTGGAATTCATTTTACTAATCTCTACAATACTACTGGCTCTTAAATTTAATGCAGGGCGCATATCATTTTTTCTATTAGCGTCCTCAATTAAAGCTGTTTGTAATAATTCGTTATTCATTGCAAGGCAAGCAATAAGTCTTCGCTTTCCCTCTATAGCTTTTGCTATACCATTATAAGCTTTATTGTATGTAGTTTTTAATTGTCCAGCAACAACAATAGTTCTGTTTGTGCGCTTTACACTTAAAGTCTTATAATATGGTTTAGCACATTGTCTTGTGTAGCTCAAAATTTGGTCTGCTATCATTCTTAATTGAGCATTACTATCTCTTTTTTTATTTGAGATATTATCTTTAAAATTAAAAATAGGTAATTTTTGTTTTAGTTTTTTGTTCTTGTAGAAATCAATAAGCTTAATCTCTTTATTCATCTTCTATATCTCCCTCTATTTTACTAATCGTAATAAATAAGATTAATCTTTCTCTTGGAGTATAAATATACTGATTTTGTGTCTCTTCAACTCTCCAAAAACTACCTTGATAAAACAAAATATCTCCATTTTTAGGTTTATCCTTAAATTGGGAAAAATTATGCGTTTTTAAAGTTAAATAACCCATATCCGTTATTAAGCCATTAACTGGTTGCTCCATAGTATTTTGTTGATAACCATCTTTTATGCAATCAAATTTGAATTGCCGAATATAATTATCATCTTCAAATCTAATAATATTGCCAATCTCTGCTCCTTGTACCTCAAGTTCTTCATCTCCCACGTCTTGTGCTTCCATTTGTTGAGTTGCACTATTATATTGATAAATTACACCAAGTAACCTAATAGCTTTGTCTGTTAAATCAATATAATCCACTTGGTCGTTTGACTTATAAACGCCTTTTACCAAAGTCCTTTTTTGAAAAGCTTGCGGTATTCCGTCAATTTCAAAGCCTACTTCGTCAGTTGCCTTATAAATAATTCTTTTGCCTATACTTGCATTGTTTGTATACCTTTTCCACCATTCTGCTTTAGGTGCAAAAGGATATCTTTGTACATATCCACCCATGTTTCACTCCTTATTTGCATTATTAAATTCAAATTCTTCTAATTTATTTATTTTTTTTATTATTGTTTCTCTATGTGTTTTTACCATAAATGAATAGGCATTGAACATAGCAAAAAATGCCGACAGTAATATTAAAACTACATTTAGTAGCTGTGTTAAAAATGTTGCCACATTAAATCCGTAAAAGCCAAAGGAAATGGACTGTAATAGCACCGAAAACAACAAGCGCGATGCAATACTCAATCCACTTTGTTTTTTTGTGTATTGGCTTTCTGTAATGCCGAAATTATTAGGGTCACGGCTTGCATTTATATTAAGCAAATCGGATACCATAAGTTTAGTAACCTTATAGTTTTTGGCTTTACGAATTAGATTTTTCTTTTCTCTATACAACTTCCAATCATCCGAAAATGCCCAATTAATAAGACTGCTAAATGGTGTAGTCAGTGCATTGTACCAATGATTAATACCGATTTTTAATGGTTTTTTTATTTTAAACTCATTATTAAGCTTTCCGTCAGTGTTGAATACTTCCTCATAAGAATAACCTGCGCTACTTATGTAAACACTTCTTCCTGTTTTTAATAGTTCCAAGTAGTCCTCGTCAAGCCAACTTTGCAGTTTATTAATATAGGGTAAAATTTTTGTCTTTTCCTTTAAATGAGCTTCCAATGTCTCCCTGTATTTATCATTATCTTTTCCTAGCAATAAGCCTTGTTTCATCATGGCTGTAGTAGCAACTATAGCTCCGACAAACAATAACGTGCCATTGACAACAACTGCGAGTATATTTACTTGAAAACTATCCACAAATACATAGGACATAATAAAATAAATGGCTATATCTAACAGTACGATAAAAAAGCCCATACTTTTCAATAACTTTTCTTTCATTTCTAAACACCCCTATTCGTATTTTTTTGGCAAATTTGACACTTTAGAAGCTACTTTTTCGGCAAATTGCTCTGCCTTTTCTCTTTGTTGCTTTTTAAGCTCCTCTTTTGTGTTCATATCGCAAATTACATTGCCGATAATAACAACTACAAACATTGCTAAAATTTCCAATAAAACATAACCTGTCTTAACTAAAAACTGACCGCCTAAAATAAAAATACCACCTACTAAAAGCAGTGGTACAATTACACCTATGGCTTCCAATAAATTTGCTACAACACTGTTAGTTCTCCCTGGAGTTCCTAGCTCTTTTGCCGTCTCTATTGCAGTTAATCTTCTATTTATTTTGGCAATTAAAGGCTTATAGTAAATTAAAAAGAAAATTAACAAAGCCAATAAACAAGGTATTGCTATTTTTGCCCAAGTCGGCATCGGATTGTTTTTTGAAAAATATTGAAAAACCAATATAACTACTGTCCCCGCTCCTGCCAAAAGATATGTAAAAACCTTTATTAAAGCATTTTTCAATTTAGTACTCATAATTCCTCCTAAACTCTTCCGGAAAGCTTATCGACTTCCTTTTCTACCACAATTTCTTTAATTTCGGTTTTTTCATACACAGCAACTAAATTACTAATTTCCGAAAGTTTGCACTTTGCATCTTCTATTTCCGCAAGTGCTTGTACATACGCATCTTTTTCCGCCTTGTATACGAGTTGGTCGCTTGCTTTGATATTCCTTTCGACATTTACTTTTTGCACTGTTAAAAGTGCATTTAGAAGCGTTAAAACAATGTTTTGGTTATTAATAACTTCGTTTGTCCTTTCTACTACCTTTTCACTGACTGCAATGTCATTGTGTATAACATTTTCACTTTCCAATAATTTAGTAGATAGCTTAATTCTTGTGTAAGTCTGTGCTATCTTTGTTGCAACAAGTACCGCAGCATTTATTGCCGCAGAGATAGAAAAGGTTGCAATATATTCACTTGACATGTGCAACCAACCATATACTTGAGCTTGTATTTCTATCGGCAGCAATGACATTACCAAGTTAAACAGCGAATAAATTACACTGCCTATCATAACAATGGTTAAAATTATATCCAATGACTTTAAAATAAATTTTTTCATATTCCACCTCCTAATCTCCTAATTGTTGGCGTATAAGTGCAATCATGTTGTCTGCTATTTGTTCGACAATAGTTGTAAGCTTTTGCACTCGGATTGTAAGTTCCCTTACATCTGCTCTTGACTTTTCCGAGTTTGTATCAAACTCCTCAATTTGTTCCTTTAATTTTGTGCATTCTTCTTTCCAAAGAATGATATCGTCTTTTATTTTCATACTTGTGCTCCTTGTTCTGTAATTGGCATACTATTCATTGCATTTTGTTTTTCTTGTTCGATAATATAATTAGATAACTCCTCAACCTCTTTAGTTGAACAAGTACCCAATATTTCTTTTGCGAGCATTTGAGCAGTAATTTGTTTTTTATCGTACAACTCACTGTAAAGTTTAATGCTTTCACTTCGTACTGTTTGATTTTCCGGCATTAAATTAAGTTCCGGAGGTATTGCAGAATAAAACCGATAAAAAATATTTATCATTTCTTGCAAAGGCTCTTGTATAAGCTCCGACTTGTCATTAATAAATGCAGTAGTCTTTGTCCTTTCATACTCAATCTCAGTGGCAGTCTTTTGAGTTTGTCCGTCGGATAGCCAACTTGCAATCGTAGTAGAGGATAAATTTAACGAAAAAGCTGTATCATTCAATATATTTTGCTTTTGTCTATTTATATTTTCTGCCCTTAACTCTAGTTGCAAACCTTGTGGCTTTTTGTCATCACTTTCCCCTGCAATATTGTTGTAATAAGTAAATATCATCGGATCAAGTAGACCTTTTTTACTATCCGGGTCATTTGGATTGTCGTAACCCTTATCAAGCATTACTCTTCCTCTCGCTATATACACCTCCATTCTTTCAAAAAACTTTAATTGGTCATAGGCATAGCTTTCATTCATAAGCAAATCCGCAAGCGGTTGTCCAAATGGCATTTTAGGGAAAGCAGGGATATTCCTTGTAAACTTTATTAGTCTGCAACCTAAGTCTTTATCAAAAGGCAACGGTTTGCATCTATCTGTGTCTTTTAACGAATAACTATCCGCATAATCAATTAAAATGTCTCCGTAATCCTGCTTAATCATTTTTTGAATATCAAAAGGTATTTCACTCCATTTGATTGCAGCAGTAGGATTTGGTGTCTGCTCATAAGCTATATTGGATGAGCTTTTATAAAACAAATAATGGACAAACGGTTTTTTGCCCTCTCTTGTATATTTAAAAAATCTTTCTTCACACAAATACCATTCGTGAGTAGCATTTATAGTGTCGTGATAGGTCGAAATAAAAGACTTTACACTTTCAATATCGCCATAGCTATCAACTGAAATAAAAAACTTATCCATTGGTATTGCTTCAGCTCTAAGCTGTCCGTTCCCGTCTTTGTTCCATTTAATTAAGCCTGTACCACCATCTAAAGCAAATCCGTAGGCTTCCTTAACTGCTTGATTGAAGTTTGATTTTTTATATTGGTTATCGGTAACATTGTTTGTTTCAATTTCATTTGAATTAAGTATAAAAGGCTTGCCGAATAATGTGCTTGTAATTCCTGCTCCTATTTTTTGTAAAAACAATGTTGGAATCGTGCCGTTTTCAATATTATGAAAGCCCTCTATCCAACCCCTATACATTGCAATTCTCGGACGGATATAACTTGCGTAAAATTGGTAATACCGTGAGCCTGCAAGCATGTATGTATTATCATTTTGAGCCAATTTAAAGCTTTCCGTATGCAATTCGTTACCTAAATGAAACGGAACTAAATATCTGTCATTGTAATTCATTTTTTACCTCCTTTGCAAATTATAAGTTCCTTTAAATACTTAAGAAAAAGAGGATGTCTTTTGACCTCCTCTATACTTTCGATATCAATATTAAACTCGGGATGTTTTTGCCATATTCTTGTTAGCCTTTCTGCAATATAAATTTTATCGGCATTAGCCTCCATAATATCCCCGATTTTTATGTTTACGACCTCTATTATTTTGCTTACTTGTTCGGCATTATAATTTACGAACTCGTTTGTACGTACTATTTCTAAGTGCGGGGAAAACTCAATAGATAAACCATTATAAGTTTTTTCTACCCACTCCCTTATCTCGTTTTCGACTTGCGCGTATACTTTTTCTTCATTTATAAATTCTTTTAATTTCATACTATCTCCTTACTTTTCTTAGTAGTTTTGTAACCATTAAAAACTACCAATCTTGCTTTTGCACTAAACCACAAAATTGCTTATCATAAGACCCAACCCAACTTAAACCTAAATCCATTAGCATAACTTTAACTCTCGGGTCAATATTCCTATTTTCGTTTACAAGTACGCCCTTATTAAGCCATTGCTTTTGCTCTACATCCACTCCACTAGACTTAGATAAATCGTCATTGTTAATATAGTATCTAGCTTGTTTCCACAATATTTCTTCGAACGTAGTCCTAAATCTAAACGGCGACATTCCGTATTTTATTCCCTTAGCTACTATAAATTTTAATGTATCCATAAAACTGCCACTATTTTGGAATATGTAAGAATAAACTTGGTCGCTTATATATTCAAGTTCATTTGCTATTTCAGTGGGAGTATCTTGCATTGTTGTCTGCAAAAATATGCTTAAATCTATCCCATGTTTTAGCAATAAAGCTTCTGTTGGAATATATTGTCTCTTACGACTATCATATCTCATATATTTACTTGAAAAAGGAAAATTCATATCCTTTTCTTCCAATTCTTCGATTTGTTCTTCCGTATAAAACGGTGCTTTAAATAATTTTGGCATAATTCCTCCTATTTCTTCCTTAATTTTGCAATTTCTCTAAACAATGATAACTTTTGCATTTCATTAATGTCATCTCTTTTTATAGTTTCCATTTTCAAATCATACGCTGCCTTTGCATCATCTTCCCACCCTGGATAATATCCTGGTAAACTCTTTTGGTCAGTCTTACCTATGTTTTTTAAATTAATCGGCTTATCCCTTGATTGTAAATAATCTATAGTCGGCTTACCTTTTTCTATATTATGAGTGCTTTGAACTACTGCAAGTGTCCTATATGTTTTGCCACTCTTTGGGTTTGTGACTTCCGGTGTAACAATATCTCCTGCCCTTTTGTTTGTTCCGTAATAAGAATATAATTTACCACTACCATGATGCCCATACGTTACATTAACAATCTGTCCGCCACCATACTTCGGCTGTTTTGGTGCATTACTTTGTTGATTAACAACATTTCCCATTGCGTTTGATTTTTGCATTGATGTATTTGCCATAAATACCTCCTTTTAAATTTTCGCATAAAAAAAGCAGTCTAATGACTGCTAATTTGTTATAAAATTAATAATTAATATTTTTGATTAATCAAAAATAATCCAATATCATCATATTTCAAAGGCATTCCTAAAGAAACTGCTTCATCATATAATTTCAATAATTCATTGATATTCTTTTCTGTATAACCAAAATATCTCGCTCTTTCAATAACATCATCTCTAGTAAATGGAAGTTCTTTCTCCGTTAAATTGTTTTGATCTTTAATTTTTGTCATAAATATACTCCTATTATTCAGCTTTCTAATTCTTTTTTTATAATTTTTCCTATTTTCATCGCTATATCTCGTGGATATGGATTATTAATATATTCTGTCCACCCCTCAGCAATAAATTCCTTTATTGAATAATTAGAATACATAGATAATCCAACACTCTTATTAAATTTAGATATACTGTTGTATAAATTTATCATGTGTTTATTGTTTCTAAGATTTAATGCATAATCAAGCTGATGTCCAATCTCATGATCAAATATTGATTTAATTGTATCACATCCTTGTGGATGCCACCTATCTTCCACATCTTTTTTTACATTAGCTAAAATTATGTTTTTATCTTTACCCCATACCTCATTAATTGAAACTCCGGCATATTTATTATAGATTTTAACTCTTTCGTCTGCCATATTAATTTTCTTATAAGATATTGCGTAAACCTTATTATCAAATTTGATTTTTAGTCTTTCTGCAAACGCTTTAGCCATATTCAAACACCTATCATTTCCTAATTGTGGAACTGATGAGTGAAATTGTTGAAAATAAAAATCAATTAAATCTTTCTCATAAAGATTATTTAATTCGTTTAATGAGCCAATAAAATTTAAATTTTCTTTTATTTTTGGGCACAAAATTATTCCTTGTTGTACAACTGCATTTAATTCATTAGCAATGTCAAGTTCAATACCTTTATAACTACAAATTTGTACTCCTAATTTATTTTTTGCATATTCCTCAGCTTGACTTATTGTTTTTGCAGGTACAAATGCTTCTAAATTCATTATATCATTTATTCCATAAATGTCAACATATAAATTATTATGTTTTTTTATTGTGTTGCTATTTCCTTTATCCGTAAACCTACCTTTTTCATCTCTCGGATGGTCTTTTTCATTCCATTCCCCTTTACCATTCATTAAATCTTTATCAATCTTAATAGTTTCCATAGTCTGCTCCTTTTAATGGTATAGGACAGGTTTTTTATAGAGTACCTATCCTAATGAATAACTCTGCTTTATGTTAATTTATATCAAGCTTCTGTAGATGCTATTCCAACACCTTTTTGCGGAGGTGTTTGAGTTCCATCAGCCATTGCTTGTAGGAAGTTATCCGATGCTATATCATTGTCATAATCGTAATTCAAATTAGGCAATGTAAATTTACCTTTCAAGCCTGCTTTGATAGCTTGTACTGCTGTAATTGCTTTTGTGATATCGGCAAAGTCATCTCCACTAAATACAGCTTTCAATGAATTACCGGATAAACAACGTACACCCATATTTACTTTAGGTTGAATGATTACGCCTTGAGTATCTGGGTCATCAACTGTCTTAAACGAAGTTGGTTTTAGTCCGCGTAATGTAGCATTACTTGGTGCAATCAAACAAGATAGTTGTTCAAGATAACCAATAACTGTTGCATCGCTTGCCATATCCAAACCAAGATAATAGTATGTAGCATCTTTAACTTGTTGGGACACCTCATAAAGTGGCATACCGTCAAGCCAACCTACATAACCGCTCTCGAAATCGGCAACTGTCTTTTTATCTCCTGTAAAAGCATTCATTCCTCCACCAGCTAACATCTTTGTAGCCAAATCACTTGCAGTCAATGCTACAGTATCTGTCAAGTCAACAAGATATGTTGTATTAAACAAGAAAGCTTGTCGTTTATCGGCAGGATAATAGCCCGCATATAAAGTACTATCGCCTTTACTTACTTTTGCATTAGAAAGCTTAAATGCACGTATTGCATCTGTTCTTTTTGTTGCATCGTAAGTATAAAACTCGATTGCTTTCTTTACCTCTGCAGCGGTTACAGTATCCGAAAAGCTATCCATAAAGAATGAATATAATTGAGATGCAAAAGTATAACCATTGATATTGATTGCAATGTCTTGCTCAATTTGGTTTTTACAAATTTGTTCAAATCCCTCGTCAAGATTGGATGCATTTGTTCCCTCCACTTCATCTTCGGAAATTGCGATATTATTGTCATATCTTTTCAAAATATCAATAGAAAATCTTTTTGATAAAACGTGCTTTCTTTGACCTGTTGTTTGGTCAGGCAAATTCTCTGTATTAGCCCATGCACCATTGCTTGCAGCACCTCTCATCCTAAACCTGTTATTGATTGGCATAGGCACATAAATATCAATGATTGCCGCATTGGTTTGCTCCGGTGTAATAAATTTGTCAGTAATACCAAAACCATCTTTATGAATAATGTCTTGGTAAAGATTTTTGTAGACTGTTTTAGAAACAAGTCTAGCTACTTGTTGGTTGCTTAAATTAAATAAACTCATTTTTAGAGTCCTCCTTAAAATATAAATTTTTGTTTTAGATGTAAAAAATTATCTATGAATATGCACATCTGAGCAGTCATCAAAGAGCTTGTTTGTTTTTGTCGGAATTGACACCTTTGACGAATAGCCAAAGGCACCGTCAACTTGACTTTTTAAAGTTGCGACTTCCGACTCTAACGCCGAAATTTTAGCCTTTTGAGCTTCAATGATATTATCCTTTTCAATCGAATTGTCTTCCATTGTTTCTTGTGTCGGCATAACTAAATCGTCATCTTGCAACTGTTCGCCTTTTTGCATTTGTGGTATTTCTTCCATTTCTGCTTTTGGCTGTTCCTCCTGCTCGGTTTCAGGGTTTACAAGTTCCTCTTGCTGAGCTTCTTTGCTCTCTTCAAGTATTTGTTCGTCCTCCACCTTTTTTTGCTCCTCTTGGGCAGTCTCTATGGTTTTCTCATTGTCAACTACCTCTGTTGGACTATCTTCTTGCTTATCGACTTCACTTTCAACCGAGTCAGTTTTAACTTCCTCAATTTCGGCATCTGACTTATCTGTAAGCATTGACTGCATTTTCTCAATGTCAGCATCGGATAATCCTCTTAACAATTTGATAAATTGTAAAAGTTTCATTATTTTTTGCTACCTCCTTAAATTTATTTGTTATGTGCCTCAACCTCATTTCTATGGGCTCTCCACCTCTCTGCTATCTCGCAGTTAGAAACTTATTTTATGGCAATTTTTATATAAAAAAGGCAGTCTACTTAACTGCCAAAGTTTATATTCTATTGTATTTATCTTGAGCTTGTATTCTATCAATAACTGCATCAATCGAATTGTCCACTTTATACATTGCTTTTCTTTGCGGAAAAGTTAAATTGTACGGATTAATAAGCACCATCATAACGGCATATTGCAGAGCGTCTGTACAGTCATTAGGTATTGTTGGGTCAATCTTTTTATTTTCTAAATATCGCAATGCTTTTATTTGTTCTACAAGCTTTGCATTGCTATATTGCGAACTAAAATTATCAACATTTACAATACTTAGTACTCCGTTAGCAAAGGCTGCATTTATCAAATCTAACTGACTAGATTTCTCTTGTTTGTCCTTGTACGCAAACAATCTAACATTACGCCAACGCATATAATTTTTATCAGTACTCGCAAGTACACACATTTGTCGGTACATACCACTCGCACAATCAAACGAAAATATTATCGGAATGTTATGCTCTTTGTTAAAATGCTCATTAATATAGTCAAGGTACTTAATAATCATTTGACATCTTTCCGTAAGTGCAGGCTTTGATGACTGCTCTTTACAAGACAAGTAAAAGCTTTCCTGTACTCTTAATTGACCATTTTGATGCACTGTAACAGCAGATGCTGCGATTGCATCTTGACTCTCTACATCATCCACTCCAATTATTATTGAATTAATATATGCTCCAAAGCCTAATTTAGCATCTATGTTAAACAACTCTCTTCTATTGATATAACATTTTTTCTCAATAAATGAGTGAAAAACTGTCTCCCAACCTGCAGCATCTAGGTCTCCGATATATATTTGTCTATAAGAAATAGGGTCATTTGTTTTTAGGTCTTCAATTTCGTGTATTAACGCATTAGGTATCCACTCAAGAATATCCATGTAAGTAGGCTTAAGCACAGTCCATTCACTGTCTTTTAGCTTTGCCTTATAAAACTCGTCAAACCACATAGATGCTCTATCCGGATTGCCCGCAATTATTACCTTACTATGACCTGCTTTCATTTGCCGTAGGAATGTTGACAAACAGTTTAGTAATATTTCTTTGTTATGTAATTTTTGAGCTTCGTCAAGTACTAACAAACTTATTGGTCTTATAAGCTTTTTACTTTTTGTTGCGTTTACATCAGTATGCTTATTTGTTTGCACCGGATATACTCTTATTTGATTTCTATTCCCTTTTTTATAGATACACTTTGGAGTAATTACCCAATCGCCATTACTACTAAGTCCCTCACTCTCAATATAGGCTTGAAACTCACTTAATACACCATCTCCCATATTAGTACTAGAATCAACTGCTACACAAACATCGTAACTAGGAAATAAGTTATAATACAATAGAATAATCCTACCTAAACCAGATGACTTCCAACTAGTTCTTGGACTATACCATAAATTTTTTTTACACCAATTATCTTGCAAATCATTGAATGACGGCTCGTATACCTTTGGGACTTCTATCTCTAATTCCATATCAAACCTCAACTTTCTATATTTGATGGTGGTGTATACTCTCCTATTATTTTAGGGTCTTTTTCTTTTGTTCTTTTATTTGACTTGTCTACAAACTTAATCTTTATACCTGTCATTGTTTCGCTCTCAAGTTCTACTGTGTCCTTTGGCTTTTCTCCAATAGTATCTCTTATCTCTTTAAATGCTTGTACATTACCACCTATAGCCTGTTGTATCATTGCTATTGCCATTGCATCATAACCATTTAGTTTTAAGTTATCTTCTCCAACTTCATACCTGCCTTTAAGTGCTTTTTGCAGTGCCTCTTGAATGAGTTTCTTTTCTCGTCTAGCTTTCCCACTCGCAATACCACCCTTTCTAGCATTTTCTTTAACTTTACTCGGGCTTCTTTCGCTGTTTGGTATTAAATTCTCGCTGTTCGGCATATTGCACCTCCTTAATATCTTTTTGCATAAAAATAGCAAGGTTTTATACCTTGCTTAAATATATAATAACAATTTATTTTCTAGTTATTTTGGTCATACAATCTATATACTTCTTCTTGAATTTCTTCAATAGAAGCATTACAATTTTTTTTCAACCAGCTATGCATTTGTTCACAACCCCCACATTGTCTTAACATACACATAAAACCAATAGCATTATCTTGCTCCATACTCTTATTGTGAAAAATATCTATTATTTCCAACTCTGTTTTTGTTACCATGTTTTTCTCCTTATCAAATTTATCAAATCTTCATTGCCATTAATCTTTATTTTTCTATTAAAGAATATCTGCTCTTGATTGGCATTATAATTATAGCAATAAAAATAATCATTGTAAAGTATATTTCCTTTTTCAGGTATTTTATTAGCATACTTTGTCCTTATTGCACTACAAAGTTCTGCATATTCTTGTTTCGGCAACATAACAACTCTATCCTTACTATACAATTCTTTAGACTTTTGCATTGTAATTTCACTATCTCTACTATCTTTTTCTGCAAATTGTCCTTTTTCATCTCTTGGGTGCTTTTCTTCTCTCCACTCCATTTATCTCTCCTTTTTTTCTAATAAAAAAGAGTAACAAGTTCCCTTGCTACTCTCCTTTAAAAATAAAATGAGTAATTATGAATAACTATCTTACGTCTTTCTACATTTTATATTATATCACATACCAATAGGGGGAAACAAGGGGAAAGCGTGGGGTAATTTATTTTTTTTGCAAAATTTCGCCAACTGCTCGCAACGCTTGTCTATGTAATTCTTTTTTAATGTAATCAATGCTCAAGTTCATAAAATCTGCAATCTCTTTCCATGACTTACATAGTAAATATCTTTGCTCTAACAAAAGCCTTAATATTACATCTGTTACTTTATTGATTGTATCTTCTATTTCCTTGCGAACATTAATAAGTTCTATTTGTTGTCTTGCAATTTCTGTTTGTGCATCTGCTATCTTGTTGCAATATGTTTCCATTCTACTATTATCTCCACTTCCACTATTGATTAAAGATAAGTTACTTGTCATTTTGTTAGCTAAACTCTTCCACACCTCTATCTGTTCTGATTTACTCTGTATTTGTTGCTCAATCCGATACGCTCTTGAAAGCCATTGTTTTATTTCTTTCTCTGTCATTACTTGTTCTCCTATTAATTCATTGACATTTGCTTAAACATTTGTTTTTTCTGTTCTTGTTCAACCTCATATTGCATAACAAATAAATCGGGTTGAATATTTGCTAACATAAAATTCTTGCTATCTGCATAAAAATCTTTTTTTATTTCGAAACCATAAGCATTACGCCCTAATTCTGCTGCAGCTCTTAATGTAGTTCCACTGCCTGCACATGGGTCTATAACTGTATCTCCCATATCAGTAAAAATGCTTATCAACTGCTTTAAAACTTTTATTGGCTTTTGTGTTGGATGTATTTCAGGTATTTCTTTTCCATCTTTTTCCCAATTAAACCAATTAAATACCATTTTCCCATCATTATTAAACTTAGGTAACTTTTGTCTATACAATACAAGTGCATACTCAGTTGCGCCAACTATCTTCATATTCGCTTTAAGTACTTGTGCAGAAAAATTTTTAATAAACACAAGTGGAATATAACCATTAAATCCATATTGTTTGGCATAGTCAATTACCATTTGCAACTGTTCAAAAGCACAAAAAACTACCATGCAAGGAGCTTTGCCAACTTCCTTAGGCTCTTTTATAAGCATATTACTACAGAAATGCATAAACTCTGCAATTCTAAAGTCTTTATCCGTATCAAAGAATGCTTGTCCTGCGAGCTCACTTTCGCCATTTCTGTTATCTCCATCCTTATACCATTGTGGATTACTTGCATAGGCATTATTACCTAAGTTATATGGAATATCTGCTATAACAAGCTGTGCTTTAGGTATTCCATACACCTTATAATTTTGAAAATGGTCATTGTATATTTCTAATTTCATATTTACTCCTTAAATCCCTAGCTTTTTAGCTAATTCGCTTTTTTCGGCTCTTGCACGCTGTCTAAAATCGTCGCCCTCTAGCTTTATTACTCTTGTTGACATTTCGTTAATTCGTTCAACAATAGCCTTATCTAAGCCTAACACTGTTATTAACTCTCCTATCAAATAATTTGAGGAGAATATTATTGGCTTTTTCGCATTGTACCTGCTATTAAGTATTTCAAAAAACTTTTCTTCTGCCCACTTAGAGTTTTTCGGATTATATTCTCTTCCTATAAACTCCTTACCTAAATCGTCAATAAATGCAAAATCATAGGTATTTAATTTTCTTAGCAACTCACACACGCCTAACCCTTTACCGTCATAAGATGCTCTTATTTCGTTCAAAATATTTGCCAAGTTTGTATATACACACCTATATCCTTTCCAAACTAATTCATTGCACATACATGCTGTTAAAAATGTTTTGCCCGATGAGTTATCTCCATATATGTATAAGCCGATATTGTTATCCAACATAACATTACTTTTTTGCACATAAATCCTTGCCTTGTTATAGATGTCAACATTTGACTGTGTAATGATTGCATTTTCAAACATAATATTTTTGTATCTATCCCCCAACAACGATAGTTTTTGTCTATTGTTAAACTCAATCATTCTTTTTTGCTTTAATTCTATTTGCTGCTGTTGCATACGTTGTTCCTCTTGACACTTGCAAAGCCCTCTTATTGCAAACAAGTTATCGTCCGACACATACCAACGAGGTTGTTTGCATTTTTTACAATACGGCAAGCCATTGTTTAAATACTCGTCAGGTCTTAAAACCTCTTTGCCATTTGCAAAGTCTGCTTTTAGCATTTCAAGTGTCCTAAAAACTAACATAGTTATTCCTCCCTATCATACTTTGTTGCTAAAGTCGCCTGTTTACTTACATTGGAATTATTTTCTCTTTGCTCCCAAGTCCTTACCGCAGCTTTCCAATCTTTCATCGGCTGATTACCGACTAACCAACCTTTTGAAGAATAAAAGTCAATGAATCTTTGCGCATCAACAGAATTATGCCTTTCAACGCAATACTGTTTAACCTCGTCAAGTGTAGGTCGAACAAATCGCTTGCGAGTTGTCCCTCTGCTACCATTATCATTTTCATTAACATTATCATTTTCATTATCATTATCATTTTCATTAGGTTTGCTTTCGGTTTTGCCTAGGTTATTTATAGGTTTGTTTTCGGCTTCTTCTTGCTTTCCGTTAGGTTGACTTTCAGTTCCGTTTTGGTTATCTTTAGCTTTACTATCTTTTGAATAGTCCCCATTTTCATCAGCTTTTTGCTCTTCTACCTCTTTTTTAGGTCTTCCTCCTTTGCAGCCATTCTCATATTTCGTGCGATTAGCAATTAGCTGTGGTTTGATAAGTAGAAATACTGCAAGCTCAACACCCTCCAATTCAGCCTCAATATTTTCAAAAGCGAACTTGAAAATTGCATCATAAACCTTTCCTTGGCTTTCAAGAGGCAGTAAAGACACTGCCTCATAAAATGAGCCATAAAATACACAACTATTACAAGTAAGTTGTTTCCTTGACATAATTACCTCCTAAAACGGCGTATCGTCATCGTCGCATTCTTCCATGCTATCGATATCTACTTGCTTTTGCTCTACAGGTTTTGAAGATTTCCCGCTTTGATTATCTTTGCTATCACTCTTCATACCGATAAACTCTATCTCATCCGCTTGCAAATCAACCGCTATACGGCGATTGCCATTTTTATCGTCATATCTTCTTATCTGCAATTCTCCACAAACTGCAACTTGACTTCCTTTTGCAAGGTATTTGTTGCAATGCACTGCTGTCTCACGCCACACCGTAACAGGGAAAAAGTCAGTTTCTTCTCTATTAAATCTGCGATTTACTGCTACCGTAAATGTGCAAACTTGTGTTCCATTACTTGTACTTTTTAACTCTGGGTTAGCAGTCAATCTGCCAATAATTTGTATTCTATTCATTGCTTTTTCTCCCACATTTTTAATCTTTCTATTAAGCAATCTCTATAAGCTTCCATAATATGAAGTTGTTTCCAAAGTAATCTTTGATGTTCTTTACTTAAATCATAAAATTCGCTGCTTAAACAAAACCTCCTCAAGCTGTTCATTCTACTTGCAATTAGTTGTTCCTCTTGCTGAACTCGACTTAATGGGCTTGTATTTTTCTTAATTGTTTCGTCTGCTTTTAACATCATTCCAAATCGTGCTGCTAGTTCTAAAAATTCGTTTAGGGATATATTGCTATAATTCTCTTTTATTCTGCTTTTTGAGCATTCTAACGCATTCATTTCCGCAACAGTTATTCCTGATAAATTACCACTTGCTATCTTTTCCTGTAAACTTTCTAAATTGCTGATTAAGTTTTCCACTTTACTCCCTCCAAATATAATTCTTTCCGATTATCGCCATAAATTCGGCTCGTGTATGAGTCTCTTCAAACTTCGCTTGACATTCCTGCCTCAGTCTTAAATTCAACTCATAATTGCTATGTACACAATCCCTTGACATATTATGGTGTCTAGCACATAACCATACTTTAAATCCATACTTTTCACTTTGCTTGCGATTTGCTGTACCATAAAAAATGTGGTGTTCATGCAAATCATACGTACTTCCGCAAATATAACATCTTTTCTCTTTTTGCATTATACTCTTAGCCATAATACTCACTCCTTGCTATTTCTATTTCACTGTCATAGACACCAAGTTCTGCAAGTTTATCCAATACGCTTTCAATTAGTTCAGTCATCTCTTTTGTATTGAACTTAGATGAGCCTACAAAGTATTGATACATGTTTAACGTTTTACCGTTTACCTCTCTTTCTCCAACCTTTCTTATAACTCTAAATGACTTTTTTAGCATTAATTCCGCTTCTGGTAATGCAAGCATATAGTCGCAAGATACATTCGCCTCTTCAAGCATTAAACAATAGCACTCTTCACTTGATACTTTGTTTTTCTTACCAGACATTGCTATTGCCATTTTACCAAGCAAAGACCAAAGTAGCTTATTTTGCTCTAAACTTCTCTTAGACTTATATGGTTTTGCATCAATCTCTAACTTAACGTTGCTAGAGTGCTGTTTAAGCTCATTAATACCGATTTTTGCAGCATATTTGTTGTTTCCGGATACCACAAAGCTTACAATCAAATTACCTTTTTCATCCGTCATTAAATACGTATTATCTGCTACAAACTTACTCATTTGGCTGCTCCGCAATATATTTTTTCAATGCTTTGACAAGAGAATTAAATTGAGTATCTGTCAAATCATTTATGCGAATATCTTCTTTGTAATACTTAATTATCCACTCTTTCACATTATCCATTGTAAGTTCAGTGTCTTTGATAAGCTCGGATATTTGCGTAAATTTACTCTTTGTACTCTTACTGCCTGGTTGCTCCGTATTAGGTTTTACATCGTACTTAGTACTATCCTTTTCAAAGTATACATCTGCACCAATTCCAAGATTTTTGCAAGCTACCGAACACGCATCCGTATATGCCTTTTTATAGCACTCGTCATCTGTATAAATGCTATTGCTCTCTTTTGATGTAAACTTACTACCACCTATACCGGGAATGCCGTCACTCCACTGTTCTTGAATTTTTACATACAGTTTGATTTCGACATTTGCAATGATTTCCCCGTTTGCACCCTCGTCAAGCCACTTATTTACAATTTCAGTTTTCCAACCCATACCACAAATACCGAACTGTTCTGTCAAAGTTTTTATTCGCCACATAGGATTAATATCTGTCATCCCCTTAAGCCTACCGCCTTTAATTTCTTTTTTAGCCTCTTGCGGAACATTACGAACTTTGTTATATAACTCCAAATTATCCATTCACTTTCTCTCCTTGCAAACTCTGCCAATATGCACACTTAGTACAGCACAAGCAATAATCAATGCACTTTTTGTCTACGCCTTTTCGAGTTTCAATAAAGTCTCCGCCCTTTTCATCTTTGTAAGTTTCAGCTTCCTCAACATTATCAAACACTCTTAAAGCTGTCTTCCTGCCATTCTTCATTACCGCAAATTTATCTCCGTCATTCCATCTCTCTTCCATAGAACACAACGGAAGCTCTTCGTCCGACTTTTCTTCATACTCAATAAGTTCGTCTATCTTAGAACGTATAAATTTGTCCGTTTCCTCTATTTCCTTATCGGTAACATAAAACTCGACCATTTCAACAGGAGATTTCGGATAATCTGCTGTAAACTGTGCTTTAGTTTTAGACCAATCTTTTAGTATTGCATAAAATACTACTTTTTCGCATGGTAGCGAGTACTGTTTTAACAACCAAGCGTACATAAGTCCTTGTTTTTTCCAATCCGAATAATCTTTGTATAAGACTTTCCAAACGCTCGCTGTTTTATAGTCAACTACCTCTCCCTTGTCAATATCGTAAAAGTCAATAACACCGCTAACCGTATATCCATTCTCTAGTTTATAATCCAATCTCTCTTCTACAAACTCACTTTCTCCCGTGCCATACTGCTCAAGAATTCCGTGTACTGCTTTACCAAACAAAAGCCAAACCATATCCGAGCAGTCCTGCTCATATTCTTGCTCGTATCTACGTTTCAATAAAATTTCCCTTACAGGTTTTAAAAGCGTTGTTACTGAATACCTTTTAGGCGTTGATATGTAATTATCTTCTGCCATACGTACAAACGGCATTGGTAACTTTGCGTTATTTGTTATTCTCATAATTTGTCTCCTTTTCTCTTTTTTTTGTTTCTTTTGACTTGTTCAATGAGTCTTTAGCATCTTTCAAGCT
The DNA here is from genome assembly GCA_949915775.1 of uncultured Candidatus Melainabacteria bacterium. Classification (GTDB taxonomy): domain Bacteria; phylum Cyanobacteriota; class Vampirovibrionia; order Gastranaerophilales; family Gastranaerophilaceae; genus Stercorousia. The sequence goes on from CATLEG010000015.1 coordinate 21,012, forward strand.
CTCTTCCAACGCCATAACTGCATCCGCGTACTCATTTATTTGTTGCATAAGGTCATCGCTTTCTTTACGGCTTGTCCTTGCCATTAAACTAGAGATTTTTAATACCTCTTCTCTATAGCCAATCTTGACTAGTTCTAACTGTTTTTCAATAGTTGCTACCTTTTTAATATAAAAATCTACCATTTTATATCTCCTTTTATTGACAAATTATTTTTTATGTGATATATTTTTTATAGAGTTTATATCTATCTCTTCGTAATCTAGCGACTTATCATTATTTTAGATATAATCTCTTTGATTACTTAAGACTTTACTTTTTGGCTTGGTGGCATTGGTAAAGTCTTTTTTCTTTGCCTGTTCTTCCAACTGACTTTCTAATTTTTCAAAGCAATAGTTTACCCATTCAGTTATGTTCTTAAAGCCTAACTTACTCAAGTTGTTTTTAAAGAATTTTTTAGCCCTTTTAGGAAGATTAACTGTCAAATGATACATTTGCGTTGTATTACTCTTATCGCCTTTAATTTGGCTTATTTTAGCCTTTTGTAGAGCAATTTCGTATGGCTCATATATACTGTTTACGTCACACTCCAAAACCTTACACATCTCTTCCATAGCCGTTGGAGTAGGTAAACATTTATAGTTCTCAATTAAACACATACACATGTTACTTACTCCAACAAGTTTTGCAAATTCATTTTGCTTTAAACCCTTTTTTACCCTTAATTCCCTAAGTTTCATTTTCCACCTCCTTTTCAATTTTTAGTTAACGGCTCTGCGTATCCCAATCCTCTAGCAACCATTGTGTCTACATAGATTTTGTAATCTACAATATGAAATTTGCCCGTTAGGTTAAATATATTGCTTACATCTAGCACTGCCCTAATAATGCAATATGCTTTGTCTCTTTTACACATAAACATTTCCATTACTTGCTCTATACCCAATACTTGCCCCTCTCTAAGCAATTCTTGCACGCTAAGTAACTGTACATTGTCATCTTTCATAACAATTAAATTTGTACTCATACTTAATTCTCCTTTCACACATTATCAAAGATAATTTCCAATGCCCTAATAGACATTTTTGCTAAATCTTCACGATTAAATTGCCCTGGCTTTTGCCACCACAAAATGTGGTTTATCAAAAATTCTCTGTATTCTTCATTATTCATAATTCATTCTCCTTTATTTTACGTACTCGATTATTTGGCAATCTACAGGGCAATTTGTCTCTTTTGTTGCGCTTTGGCATCCCCTGTCATAAGATGCACCATTATCAAATGTATTGTACCTATAGAATTTATCATAATAACCTGCCATTCTATCTCTGTAGCCCAATTCAAAATTTTTCTTTTTCATTGCATCCAACTCTTCTTCAGTTATCTTTGTTCCATTTGGTAATAAGTAACTTTTTTTACCACCAATCATATACTCAATTAATCTTTCCATTATGCTTTTCTCCTTTATCTCTCAACATCAATATCTATTGCTTGTAATACTTCACTTTCGCTAACTTGAAAAAGTTCGACGATTTTTTAATCTATTAAATCATCAATTTTACAATCAAATATCTTTGCTAGTTTTTGCAATGTTATATAATCTGGTTTGCGTACATTATTTTCATATTGGCAAATTGTGTTAGGTTTTACCCCAATTAAAATTCCAACATTTTTTAATGTCATCTTTTTTAATTTTCGCATTTCTTTCAATTTTTTCACTTGTTATTAAACCTCCATTTGTCTCATCTTGAGACTATTATATCAAACAATATTTTGTTTGTCAAGTATTTTGTCGCAAATTGTGAAAATATTTTTATTGATTTATATTGCACTTTTTCTCTATTCGTGATATTTTATAAATATGGAGGTTATGATATGAACAGGTTACTAGAATTAAGAAAAAAATATGGTTATACACAAGCCTATTTAGCAAAAAAACTTCAAATTGCTCACAATACTTATAATCAATACGAAAATGAAAAAAGACAAATACCAGATGAAATTAAAATTTATTTGGCAAATTTATATGATGTATCACTTGATTACTTGTTGGGAAGAACGACTGATACTAATAATGAAACTATCATCCCACTAAAATCACTTAATGTTTTAATTGATAAAGCACAAGGTGATAGAACATTAGAAAATTTTGCAACAGATTGTAATGTTGATATTGAAGTTTTAACACAAATATTTAATGGAACTATTCAACCAACAACTGATATTCTAAAAAATATTGCATTGAATGCACAAAATAATGTAACTTATGCCGATTTAATGATTGCTGCAAATTTAGCAGATTTTAGTGAGATGTCTGGATGTTACTTTGTCCCAGAAGACTTTAAAGGTGTTCCAATTGCATTTTTTGATGGAATTAAAGATTTAGAGCCTGAAGACTTTGCCAAGCTAAATGAATATATTGATTTTATAAAAGAAAGAAAAAAAAATAATAAATGATAAAAGGAGACTTAAAATGAAAGAATTGTATATAAATAAAAACGAGAAAAAAATGGAAAAGACTATTAATGAATTAATTGTAGATGCAATGGGAAACCGCACAATAAAACAATTTGCAAAAGATTGTGGTTTAGATACTATACTTTTACAACAAATACTACGCAATACAAAATTAATAACACCAGATATTTTAAAAAAGATTGCTAACAATGCTCAAAACGATATATCTTATGGTAAATTAATGAATTCTGCTGGTTTTTTAAACTTTAAAGAATTAAATACTATGACTACTTTTAGAGAAAACGATACATTTCAACAACACCCAATGGCTTTTTACGATGGTTTAAATGAATATAGCCAAGAATTCATTGACCAAGTCCGAGATTATTTTTTAATGATACAAGAAAGAAATAACAACAAAAATGAGGAAGAATAATGCTAGACACACTACTTAATCTTTATAATATTGCAGAAAATAAAGGAATAACTATTGATACAATCAATTTAAAGAAAAAAGGTGTTAGTATAAAACTAAACAATAAATGCTATATAGGGCTAAGCAATAAACTTAATGGAGATTTTGAAACACGAGATGTTCTAGCTGAAGAGCTAGGGCATTGTTGCACCAATAGTTTTTATACATTAAACACTCCTTTACCATTACTTAAACAAAATGTTGATAAAGCTGAAAGACAAGCAAAAGATTGGGCAATCAGACACATATTACCTTTACCACAATTACTAAATAGCATTAAAAATAATTGCGGAGATTTATATTTAGTTGCTGAAGACTTTGATACTAATATTGATTACATAAAAGATGCAATAGACTACTACACTAGAAAAAATGTAATGCCAAGTTATAATGAAATATTGGCTGATTAAGACCTTCAATACTGCCGAGTTATTGGCAAGGTGTTAAGTTTGGTGTTAAGGCAGGAGAATTAGTTCCCAAATAAAGGATAAAATAAAAACAAAAATATACAAAAAAAACAGGAGGAAACAGGTCAAAAAAGAAATTTTGGTCATAAATTTGTTTTATTTCACAAAAAATCGCATATAATAGTATTGACAAACCACGCAATGTGTGTTAAAATGTCTATGTTAGAAAGCAATTAGCTAACATATTTTGATGAGTGTGCTACACATCATGGAGTAGCATCGGAAATAGGTCGGTACTATGTATCGACCTATTTTTATTATGGAAAAGGAATTTACTAGCTATCAACAACAAATTGATATATTAAAATCAAGAAATTTGCAAATTTCTAATGAAGACTATGCCAAGCATTGCCTTGAAACTAATAATTATTATTCTGTTATAAATGGATATAAGGATAAATTTTTATTAAGTACAAGCCCAGAAAAATATATGAACGATGTTGATTTCAATCACATATATGCTCTATATGAATTTGATAATGCACTCCGCACACAAACTCTTGTAATTTTATTGGAAATAGAAAAAACACTAAAGTCTGTAATTCTGCACGACTTTGCTGAAAAGCATGGTGCATTCGCCTATTTAGATGCAAACAGTTATAGTACAAGTAATTCAAATTGCAGAGACCAAGTTTTAAACAAATTTAATGAAATAATAAAAAATGCTAACCACACAAAATATATAAACGACAAAAAATATGATACTATACGGAATTGCATAAACAAAGGAAGACAAATACCTATTTGGGTAATGTTCACAATGATTGATATGGGAACTTTAAGCAAATTTTATACCGCTCTTAAATCTGAAACAAAATATTCTATTGCATCTCATTTATCAAATATATATAAAAACATTTTGACAACTAAAGATTTAGCAAACTGCTTGAGAATAATTACAGAAGTAAGAAATATTTGTGCTCATAATCAACGATTAATATACTATGTTCCCTCTGTAAGGATGAGTGGCAACAATTATTTTGTTCACAAATATTATGGAACTAATTACAAATCAAATACTTTGAATAATATTAATTGTCTTTTTATTGCTTTATCACATTTAACAAATAAAAACACTTTAGAAAAATACATATTCAATATTCTAAAAAACCATAAAAAATTACAAGAACAATATAATAATGAAAATCTATATCTCTATCTTTTTAGTAAAATAGGACTTGATTTTGAATTAATTTTAAAGATATTTGCTAATTGTAATAGTTTTTCAAAAGAAAAATAAATAACAGCTATTAAACCAACAGTTTCCAAAATGGAAATAGTTTAAAGGAGGAAATTATGCCAAGTTACAATCAAAGAGAAAGTGGGCTGTGGAATGTTAGGTTCAGAGTTATAGAAGACGGCAAAGTTGTTAATAAAAGACTTTCGGGCTATAAAACTCGTAAAGCAGCACAAAAAGCTTATGTTGACTTTATGGCTAACTACACTCCCCAATCAATAAGCAATAATCTTGATGTCGATGAAATGAAATTTATTGATTTATATAATTACTATATGGTTTATGCAAAAAATAGAGTTAAAGAAAGTACGCTGTATGATATAAAAAACGTATACATTAAACATATAGATTGTTATTTTGGGAATATGTATATAACTGAAATTACAAAGCGTGATATTCTTAATTGGCAAGCAAAATTGGATAATCAAGGCTACTCTTACAAATATAAATCAAAAATACGTGGGTATGTGAGTGTAATGCTTGAATATGCCGTCAAGTACTTTGACTTGCCTACTAATGTTGTTAAGCAAGTAGACAACTTTAAAAATAACACTGTAAAAAAAGAAATGCAAGTTTGGAGTTTTGAAGAATTTAAAAAGTTCATTAACCTTGTAGACGAGCAAATATACAAAGCCTTATTCCTAACGCTTTATTTTACAGGTTGCAGAAAAGGCGAAGCACTTGCTTTAACTTGGAACGACATAGACTTTGACTCAAGCACTTTAAATATAAATAAGTCCTTAACTAGAAAAAGTGTGGATACAGCTTATGCCATAACCACACCAAAAAATAATTCTAGTATAAGAAAAATACTTGTTCCAAATATCTTAATAGATACGTTAAAAAATATTAAAAATTCTAACACGAAAAAAGATACACTTATATTCAGCGACAACAACGGCTACCCTTTAGCAGAAAACACAATAAAAAGAAGATTTATTTACTTCACTTCTCTTGCCGGGCTAAAAACAATAAGAATACATGACCTAAGGCACTCTCATGCCTCGTTGTTGATAAGTCAAGGCGAAAGCATTGTAATGGTAGCCAAAAGATTAGGGCATGCAAACATTGAACAGACGTTAAATACATATAGCCACTTGATGCCAAATGAAGAGCTAAAATTAATATCAAAACTCAATTCTTTACAATAAATTTGGGTACATTAGTGGGTACAAAAATTTTGAAAAATTTTTTTTAGGATGTAAAAAGAGCTTAAAAAGCAGGAAAAATACTAGTTTTTCGAACAAAATAGTATGTTTTTAAGCGGTTATTCTACTTTTTGAAATTCCCTAACTCTCCGCCATTAAAAAATAAAACGAACCAATATAAAAGTTGGTTCGTTTTGCTTTTGAAGCAAATTAACAATTTAATTCTATATAAATTTTAATTATAATATTTCATGTTTGTGAAAGAAATTAATCTTTTGGAAATTAAATCATCTAACAAAGTGCCATTTTAAATATTTAAATCAAATTTTATTTCATTTTTTATTAATCAATGCAACATATTGCATTGATTAATATGAATCTAATTTTTTTTGCAAATTACCAATTAAAATCTTTTGAAAGTTGTTCTTCAATTTTTTTAATTAATTTGTCTATTTTTTCTTTGTCAATAAATTGATTTAAATTGTTATGGTAAATTTTATTCTTATATTTCTTTGGAAGTAATGCATAGTTGCAATAATGATATTTGATAAAAACTTCTTCTATTGCAGATATATATGCAATGCTGTCAATTTTGAAATATTTTGATAATTTATACAAATCTTTATCATAAGTGCAAAAATAAGGAATATAAATTTCTGTTTTTAAACTAGGGTTACAAAGTGAAACAATTTGAGTTTGCAAATGAAAAATATCCCAAGCCATATTTTTGATTTTTTGAGATAAATTTTTTGCTGAAGTTTGAATTTTTTTAAAAAAATTGACTTCTTTTTTATTAAAATAATCAGTTGCAATATACAGTAATGGATAATTAATGTTTGTTTCAAACATTTTTTCTAGCCAATCAATATAATAATCTAATTTATCTGATGATGGTATATTTTTTGATAAAGATATGTAAGTTAGCATAAGAAATTGACAATAAATTTCTCTGTATAAATTCAAAAAATATGTGTAATTTAACTTCTCAAATCTTTCTTTTTGCATTTTATAATAGTCAGCAAAATTATAGTTCATTTTGTAGTAGTTATTATGATTGTAAATATATTGATCAATTAATATTAGATTATCATCAAG
>CATLEG010000016.1 GCA_949915775.1 uncultured Candidatus Melainabacteria bacterium
TTTTCACCCAAAGCTTCTATTTCAACTGCAGGGAAACTTTCTTTGAACGAAGGAGCTGTTAGGTTGTGGAATTTGGAAAAATTTAAATTTGTCAGTATGCTTTATGATGCTGAAACAAAGAGAATTGGTTTGGAGTTTTTAGAGGATAAGACAATGGGAAGCATTTTTAAGTTGCAATTTAGAAAGAATGCAGGCGTTTTCATTAGCTGTATTTCATTTCTGAGTTACTTTAATATTCCCACGGATGTAACCACTTCTTATGAAGTGAGCAAAGATAAAGAGAATTTTTTTATTGTCGACTTGAAGCAATCAAAAATTCGGCAAAGTCGAAAATAAAAAAGTGCCGCAGGCATTTAAACTTGCGACACATTCGTCGGAAGGTATGTTATACCCCCCAATCTTGAAACAATTGAAGTATAAACATGCCTTTCATAAAAATCAACTTAAATTTATGGAGGCATGAATGCTTAATTCCATTAAGATTGACTATGTTAAAATTGGGGAATTGCGGGAATATTCCTCAAATCCCAAGATCCACGAAGAGAAACAAATTCAGCAAATTGCTAAATCGATTAACAAATTTGGGTTTACGAATCCGATATTGGTTGATGAGAAAAGTGAAATAATCGCCGGTCATGGGCGTTTGCTGGCAGCACAGCTGTTAAAATTGGAAACAATTCCGATAATTCGCCTTACATATCTTTCTGAAGCGGAAAAACGGGCTTATCGCATAGCAGACAATAAATTATCGGAGAATGGTCGATGGGATACGGATTTGTTGAAGTTGGAATTTTCAGAAATTGAGAAACTGGCTCTAAATCTTGAAGACGAATTGAATCTGGATATTACCGGGTTTGATTTCAAGGAGATAGATGTTCTATTGGCCGATAATAAACCTAACGAAAAAGCGGATGAAAAACTTAATTCCGTTCCATATGTAGCTGAAAATGAAATTGTTAGTCAACATGGTGATGTTTGGTTATTAGGAAAGCACAAAATTATTTGTGGGGACTCGTTGAAAAAGGAAACATATCAGCGTTTGTTTCATGATGTTCATGCAAATATGGTTTTTATTGATCCGCCGTATAACGTTAAAATTCAAGGGCATGTTTGTGGAGCAGGTCAAACAAAGCATAAAGAATTTGCTTTTGCTTCTGGCGAGATGGATGAAGTGGAATTTACCTTATTTTTGAAAACGGCAATGGAAAACATCTCAAAATATTCTGCAGAAATTTCTGTTCACTACGTTTGTTTGGATTGGCGTCATATATACGAACTACTTTCAGCGGCGCGAGATATCTATCCTAAAATACTGAATATGGTGGTTTGGTGTAAGAAAAACGGCGGAATGGGAAGTTTTTATCGTTCGCAGCATGAGCTGATTTTCGTTTTTCAGAACGGCAAAGGCTCTCATGTTAATAATGTGGAATTAGGCAAACACGGTCGTTATCGGACTAATGTCTGGCATTATGCCGGTGTTAATAGTTTTGGTTCCGAGCAGAAAAATCTCAAAATGCATCCAACTGTTAAGCCTGTAGAGTTAGTTCGTGATGCGATTTTAGACGCATCAAAACGCGGTAATATAGTGTTGGATGCGTTTCTTGGTAGCGGAACAACACTGATTGCGGCTGAAAAGACCGGACGTATTTGTTATGGAATTGAGTATGAGCCATTATACATCGACACGATTATCCGTCGATATCATGAATTAACCGGAGTATGGGCGGTGCGCAAAGATGACGGTAAACCTTATAACGAATTGCTTAAGGATAAAAAAAGTGTCTGATGTTGGGTATAGAAGGCCACCAAAACATAGCCGGTTTCAAAAAGGACAATCTGGTAATATCAGAGGCCGGCCGAAAGGTTCTTGCAACACATTAAAGCTGCTAAATGACGTTTTGGAGCAAAAAATTACAATTTCGCAAGAGGGAAAGAAAATAAAAATATCTAAGAAGTTAGCGATGCTTACTCAGCTTGTAAATGCGGCTGTAAAAGGTGAAATTAAGGCAATTGCTGCGCTTTTTCCTTATTTGTTACAAATTGATCTTAAGGAAGAAGAAAAGCAGCAGGCGTTAAAAGCTTTGAGTTCCAGCGACCAAAGCATTGTGGAGAATTTTATTAAAAAAATTAAAGAAAATGGAGATGGCCATGACAGATAAAGATATTATGAAGTTATTGATAAAGCTTTTTGATGCGGCATCACAGCAATTGTCATTATTGGAAAAAGATAGAGAAGTTTGCAAGAAATGTGCAGAAATGTTAAAACAACAATTTTTCGGAAAAAAAAGGGCTTCGTATGCAGCTGATGTAAAGAAGAAAATTATTAATCTTGCAGTGACTAAAATTGCAGAATCATCAATGAGTGATTCTTTGAAGCACACATTATTATCGGAGGTTAATGAAGTAAGAAAAAAAGCAGGATTGGACGAGGATGTTATTTTAAAGGAGATTATTGATGGAATCTTCTTTATTTGATCTACAAGCAATCCTGCGTACTCATTTGGCAAGCTTTGTTGAAAAATGTTTTCAAGAAGTTTCAAATGGTGAGTTTTACGCTAACTGGCACATAGATTGTATTTGTCAAGAACTGGTAGAAATGATGGAAGGGAAGAATAATCGACTCGTTGTTAATATTCCGCCTAGAAATTTGAAATCCATAATTTGTTCGGTTTCGTTACCAGCTTTTATTTTGGGGCACAATCCTAAGGCAAATATTGTTTGCGTTAGCTATAATGATGAATTAGCTGAAACATTGGCGGGACAATGCAGAGCGGTGATGAATAGTTCTTGGTATAAGGATTTGTTTCCGAAAGCAAAACTTTCTCCAGATAAAAATGCTGTTAATGATTTCCAGACTGTATCAGGAGGTGGGCGATATGCGACTTCTGTCGGTGGAACTTTAACTGGTCGTGGTGCTGATTGGATAATTATTGATGACCCAATTAAACCTACAGATGCACTATCAGATACGTTACGTAAAAAAGTTAATGATTGGTATGGAAATACACTTTATTCTCGCTTAAACGATAAACGCACAGGAAAAATTCTACTGATTATGCAACGGTTGCATTTGGATGATTTATCTGGTTATATCCTTAGCCGCTCACCAGAGATTAGACATATTAAAATTCCTGCAATCGCAATGGAAGATGAAACATGGAAAATTAAAACGCCATCAGGTGAATATAAAACTGTAATACGACAAAAGGGTGAAGCTTTGCATCCTGTAAGAGAGGATTTGAGAATTCTTCAGGATATTAGGCTCAACTGTGGTGAATATAATTTTAGCGCACAATATCAGCAGATGCCTATATCTCCGTTGGGAAACTTGGTTAAGAAAGAATGGCTTAAATATTATGCTGAAATAACGAATCCAATGAGAGAGTTGGTTATATCGTGGGATACGGCTAGTAAATGCGGTAATAATAATGCTTATTCAGCCTGCGTTATCATTGGCGTTGATTATAATGAAAAATGGCAGGTTGTTGACTGTTTTCGCGGGCGCTTTACATTTCCAGAGTTATTGCAAAAGGCTGTTGCTGTTTACGATCAAACGAAAGGGAAATATCATCTTCCTATTAAAGTTTTGGTTGAAGATAAATCATCCGGGACACAGCTTATTCAATCTTTGAATTGTCGAGCAGATATTGAAGTTGTTGCTATTCAACCCAATAAAGATAAAGAAGTTCGATTTGGTGCTGCTTCAGTTCATATTCATAACGGAAATTGTTCTTTTCCTGCTGTTTATGGCAACAACTTTGAAATATTTTTTGAGGAATTGCTTACATTTCCGCAATGTACGTTCAAAGATTTATGCGATGCTTTTAGTCAGGCAATTTTGTTCTTGGCAGAACATAAAACAGAACCGCACATATCGCGTTATGCTGCTTCGGGATTAAGAATTCGCGATGGATATTATGTTGGTCGCAATACCTCTACACCACATCCTATGAGGAATCCTAAGTTAGGACGTGCTTATAGACGATGAAGGAAATCTCCGTATTTTAACGCGGAACTTTCTTTTTATGAACAAATAAATTCATTTAGAAATTTTAATAAAGCTTCTTGTTGTTTATTGTTCATGTGAGATATTTTATTGATTAAAATATCTTCAGGTCTTTTAATTTTGTTTCCTTCTTGAGAAATGAGCGAACATATGTCAACGCCAAGGGATAATAGAATTTTATATAAGGTGTAAGCTTTGGGGGATTGCTTTCCATTTTCAATCAAATTAAGTGATGAATAATCAATATTGCTGTGTGCTGCCAATTCCTCGCAGGATTTTTTCTCAGCACTTCTCATTTTGCGAATTGCTGTAGCAACGGTAGTTTTAAAATCTTTTTCTGATAACATGACCTATCCCCGATAAATATTTATTGGGAGTGTACAATAATAAAAATCCGCAAACTATTGCGTTAATCCAATATAATTTTATTGACTTACTGCAATAAATATTTAATCATAACTGTATCTGTAACAGCTATGGGAGAAGATTTATGGCTTATAAATATGATGGAAAATATATTTCAGAAAATGGTCGTCGTTTATTTGCGTTTGATGGTAAATATATCATGCAAAACGGACGCAGACTTTATGAATTTGACGGAAAATATATTAAGAAAGCAGGACGGAGAATATATGAGATTACGGATCATGGTATTCGTAATTCTTCAGGGCGCATTATTGATAAACCTGACAATTTTGGCGAGGCTTTGATTACGGTTTTGAGATTTGAAGGTTTGCTTTGAAATGTCTAAACGAGTACATTCTAAAGCTTATTTCCTAAATTTATTGCAGAATCAGATTAGTAATATTGATGATTTTTATACTCAAAGTTTTTTGAATTACCGTGGGGTAGCGAGTGATACTAAAGAATCATACGAAGATATTGCTACTCGTTTCGTTTTGGAGAATCTGTCTGCTTTTGAAAGCATAAAAGTTGTTAATCGAGAAGCATCATATAAGGCAGATAGCCATGAATTATTAATTCCCGACGATAGTAAACGTAACGAAATTAAAAGCGGAAATGTTCAACGGCAGGAAGAATGGCTGGCCAAAAGTATGTATGGTAAAAACTATGAAAATCTTGGAAAAATTATAGATTTTCAGGTTCCTATAAATAACATTAGCAATGATAAGGCCGGTAAAATAGATCTGATTGCCTATTCCGAACGCGACAATGTTTTGTATTTGTTGGAATTTAAGAAACCGGACAGTAAAGAGACCTTGCTTCGTTGTATTTTGGAAGTATATACTTATTACAGACAAATTTGTCGTACCAAGTTGCTAAAGGATTTTAGTCTTCCTGAAAATTGTCAAGTTTTACCGGCTGTTTTGATTTATAAGCAAAGCTATGCTGCCTCCAAGTTAAATAATCCATTACTGCAAGAGCTTAGAAAAATTCTTGGAATTCGCATTTTTTTGATTAATGAAGCTGACAAGGTTGAAAAGGCATGAAGTTAACAATCCATCGTGGTGCTAATGAAATTGGCGGCAACTGTATTGAACTTAAAGATGATTGCTCGCGTATTGTCTTTGATGTCGGTTTACCTTTGAATGCCATTGATGAAAATTTGGATATTCGTTGCTATAAACCGGATATTTCCGGCTTGTTTGCCGATGAGACAGGGGTTGCCGCAGTATTTATCAGTCATGCTCATCCCGATCATTATGGTTTACTGAGCTTGATTAACAAGAATATTCCTATTTTTATGAGTAAAGCCTCAGCCATTATTTTGAAAAAGATTGTTCCATTACTTGGGGAAGAAAATTATGCGGATTTGAACATTATAGAATTATCTAATGGTGAAGAAATAAAAATTGGAAATTTTCTTATCAAAGCTTATGAGGTCGATCATAGTGCTACAGCGGCTATGGCTTTTGAAATTTCTGCGGAAAATAAAAAAATTCTTTATTCCGGAGATATTCGTTTTCACGGCCGACGTGCTTGGCACAGCAAGATTTTTGCAGATAATATTACGCCGCCGGATTATTTATTGTTAGAAGGTTCAACCTTAGGACGAGAGAATCAAGAGCAACTTACTGAATATGATATCGAAAAACGATTAACGGTGTTATTTGCTGAAAAAAAATTATCACTTATTGTTTTTTCAACGCAAAATATTGACCGTTTGGTATCGGTTTATAAGGCTTGTGTGCGGAAAAATAAAATTTTGGTGCTGGATCCTTATAGTTGTGCGATTTTGGAGAATTTGCAGGAAATAAGCTCTCATTTGCCACAATTTAACTGGAATAACATAAGAGTTTATTTTGCCTGCAATTCAATAACGCGCAAGTTGGCAGAAAGTGGTGATTTATATCATTATAAAACTTCAAAAATTACTTTTGACGAGATAGCTGCGAATCCTGAAAAATATGTTGTGAAAGCTAATTTTGCAATTACGGAAAAACTTTTTGAAAGGCTTGATGTTGACAATATGCAATTTATTTTTTCTCTTTGGTCAGGATATTTAGATAAACCGGGATTTTGGCATGATTTAAAAGATAAGTTGGTTTGTGTGCATACTTCTGGCCATGCTTGTGTTAAAGATTTACAAGATTTTGTAAAAGCGGTTAAGCCAAAGCATATCATCCCAATTCATACAACTTGTAAGGATAAATACGCGGATTTGTTTGCTGCCGATGTTATTGTGTTAGATGATAATATAGAAACGGAGTTGTAAATGGATAATAAAGAAGATAAATGCATTCATAACATAGAGGTGTATATTGGTGGGATAGCTGCTTTGTTTGCTATTTCGGCTGGTGTTTATCGTGCCGCTTTAAATGATTTTTCGCAAGATGCTGTGCTTGAAGCTTTAATCTCTATATCAGAACTGATTGTTTCCGCTTTGGTCTTGCTGGTCGCAATCCGCAGTATTATTAGCAATATGGGCAAAAAAGATACATTTGATAATGTTCTAAAACATGAAATTGATAATTGGGTAAACCGTAGCCGCCCACTGATTTCTGAGGATAAAAGTTTTAATAACGGTACTCGTTATTTTATGTTGACGGATCACGAACATATTTTTGATATCGGAAAAGATTTATCGGATGAAAATTCTTATAAAAAAGGACAATTTGTTATTATCCCCAAAACGTTTAGGCAAAAAGACCAAATTACATTTCTATTAAATAAAAGTACGTTTTTAGACCGAGCAAAGATTAATGAAACGGAAGTAGATGCCGAGTTAAAGATTTTGGCTTCTAAAATTGCCGCCTGTATTAATTCTAATTTTGGACAATATTTTGCCGCATCTGCTGATAAGACTCAGACTAAAATAAATGTTATCTTGCTGGAAGATTTTTCTTTACCTGAACAAGCTCGCTGCTTAGTAAAAATGATTGACTATGTAATGACCTTATATATGGTCTCTGCTTAAACTGGGATTAAGAATAGAGTTAGAGTCCAGTCTTTTTTTGTCATATTATAATTTTTATGTGAAAATGTATCTTATAAAATTTGTTGAAGTTTTGAAATAAAAATAGCTCCTTAGAACATCTAAGGAGCTTCTCAAGGGTTATGTTACTCTGCTTTTACCAGATCATTGGAATCAACGTGAAAGATAGTTGTTCCTGATACGTTACAATCTTGACAAATCGGTACGATGTAGAGTTGAGGCGATGGATGCCACTTTCCATCAATACCTACTGTGACGATTTGTACGTGACCGCCTACCAAGTTGACGTAGGGCTTTCCGCAACATCTGCAATAGGTTGCAGAACGATTGCTTCTTTTTTCCCAAAAGTCTAGCCAGCTATCATAACCATATGGACATTTTTTATCAGATGTCCCAACTGCATTTTTAACATAAAGCATTTACAGCCTCTACTAAAAAAGCAACGTTAGCCATCATTGTTGCTAGATTTTGTTTGACTTTGCTTTATAATATGGTACAAAATGAAAAGTGTTAGGAGGTCATTTTGCTGATGGCCTATTATAAAGGAGCCATTCTCATATGAGAACGACTCCTTTTTAATATATTTTTAAGGCTCTGTCAAGGCGAAAAATAATCAAATATCTAAAAAAAGTATTTTAATACTAAAGATAGATATTGACAATTATAATATTTTCTTGTAATCTTCTTAGCAACAGCGACAGGAGAAAATTATGGATAATATTAAGCAAATAGATTGCCTTGTGCGAATTGCCGATGCTCTTAGAGGTAGTGTCGAAACTAACAATATTGTTCCAGCTCTATATATTATTAGTGAGCTTCGCAGAAAGTTTGATGCAAACCAAGAAGGTTTGGAGTATTTGTGGCAACATGTAACGGATCTGACTTATGAGCTAAAGTTGGCTCCTGTGTTTGAATCAAAAGAGTCTTTTTTTCGGATTTATGGTTATTTAAGGAACGACATTGATTTTGCTAACATTGATTATGAAATGTTGTTGGCCTTAAATTTTAGAATATTGGGAAAAAATTTTGTTCGATTTGGTGTTTCTGATGCTTTATTTCAGTTGCTGTCAGAAAAAGTGCAAAAGTTGCATGGTAGGGTTTTAATTGCAGAAGGTGAAAAATTTGTGCCCTATTTGCAAAAAATTGTTAACCAAAATAATGATAATTTTTACACAATTACGGTCTCAAAGCAGTTTGAATTTGAGGTTATTAGAAATATTTTTGCTCATCACAGCAACGTTAAAGTTGATTTAGCTAGAATTTATGATTATGAGTTCCTTAACCAAAATTTTGATGGAATTATAAGCATTCCTAATTTTGGTGCCAATCTGATGGAGTTTGAACGTCATAATTTTATGTGTCGAGAATCTGAGTTTATAGCTCTCGAGAACTTACTTTTGCACCTTTCTCTTCAAGGTAGATTGATAATTTTACTTCCACCAAGAATATCTTTTGGTGTAGGGAGAATAAAAGAATTAAGAAATTTTATTCAGCATTCATATGGAATAGAAGATATTTCGGAATTGCCTGAAGGGGTTCTAGCCAATACTAATTTAAAGACATATCTTTATACTTTTACCAAAGATTTTCAGGACGAAATATTAATTAAAAAGTATAAATTTGCAGAAAAAGAGCAAAATATTGTTAAAAAATTCTCTTCTGAATTAAAAGTTTCTGATGAAACATTTGTTATGTTGTCTGAGCTTGAAGAGCAAGGAGATTGGAATGTAGATAAAATATTTACAGCTCAAGATAGCGATTGGCAGAAGTATCACAATTCCAATACAAAAAAAGTTTTCTTAAAAGATGTTGCAGATGTTTTTAGAGGCAAGGCAATTACTGAAAAAGATCCCAGTGGACGCATTGGAGTTATAAATATCTCTAATATTCAAGAGTGTAATATTGATTATGATGGATTGGATTACATTGATGATGAAGAACGCAAGGTTTCAAAATATCTTTTAAAAGAAGGTGATTTGCTGTTACCTGTTAGAGGAACCGCAATAAAGAGTGCCGTATTTCATCAACAACCATATCCGTGCATAGCCTCCGCTAATATTATAGTTATCCGTCCATATCCAAGACAAATCTCCGCAACTTATTTGAAGTTGTTTTTTGATAGTGATATTGGGAAAAAAATACTGAAGTCCATTCAGCAAGGCGCTACGATAATTAATATCAGTTACAAAGATCTTCAGTATATTGAAATACCTTGTTTACCATATGATGAACAAATGGAAATTTCAGAAAAATATAATCAAGCGCTGGCTATATATCAAAAGACTATAGAAGAAGCCCAAAAACAATGGAATTCCGTTGTGACCAATTTGCAGAAGAAATTAGAGGAATAATAAATGACTAAAAATACCGCAGACGAAACAACCAGTCAAAAATTATATTCTCACCTCTTTGAAGCGTGCAATATTTTGCGTGGTCCAATTAATCAAGATGAATATAAGAGTTATGTTACTCCACTTTTATTTTTTAAGCGTATCTCTGATGTCTATGATGAAGAAACGCAAGAAGCTCTGGAAACATCCGGTGGAGATGAAGAATTTGCCTCATTTCCTGAAAACCATCGCTTTATTATTCCTGAAAATTGTCATTGGAATGATGTTCGTGAAAAGACACAAAATATTGGTGCGGCAATTATTAATGCCATGACAAGTATAGAACGAGCTAATCCTGATACACTTTCTGGTGTATTTAGCAGCTTTGATGATGCTAATTGGGCAGATAAGAGCAAACTCTCAGATGAGAGGCTAAAGGATTTGGTCGAGCATATGTCAAAAATAAAGGTAGGTAATAAGGATTATTCCGATGATGTTATGGGGGATAGTTACGAATATCTTATTAAAAAGTTTGCCGATTTATCAAAGAAAAATGCCGGAGAGTTCTATACTCCTCGTTCTATTGTAAAACTTTTGATAAAATTTCTGGATCCTAAAGATGGTGATACCGTTTATGATGGTGCCATGGGAACCGGTGGTATGCTTATTGAAGCTATCAGACATATGAAAACGATGCAAAGCTCATATGGCAAAATTTATGGGCAAGAAAAAAATCTAGCTACGTCTGCTATTGGCCGAATGAATTTGTTTTTACACGGGGCAAGAGATTTTAAGGTGATTCAGGGTGATACTTTGAGAGCACCGGGTTTTTTGTATCGTGGTAGTCTCAAAACATTTAATTGTGTTATAGCCAATCCTCCCTTTTCATTAAAAAATTGGGGCGCAGCTGCCTTTGCTTCAGATGCTTTTGGCCGTAATATCTGGGGTTGTCCGAGTGATTCTTGTGCTGATTTTGCTTGGTTACAACATATGGTCAAGTCCATGGATCCGCAAAATGGTCGGTGTGCTATTATTTTGCCGCAAGGCGTCTTGTTTCATAGCGGTAAAGATGCTGAAATGCGGCAAAAAATGATTGAAACGGATAAATTGGAAGCGATTGTTACTTTTGTAAGTGGGGTGTTTTATAGTACAGGTGTTTCTGCTTGTGCTTTGATTTTGAATAATAATAAGCCAGAAGCGCATAAAGGTAAGATTTGTTTGATAGATGCATCAAATATATATACCCCCAAAAGAGCACAAAACATTATGACCGAAGATGATATTAATGAGGTTTATCAGTTATATCAAAATTATGAAGATGTTATTGAAAAATGCAAAATTGTTACCTTAGATGACATTAAACAAAAAGACTATACACTTGCGGTAAACTCATATATTGAAAAGAAACCTCAAGAGCAAATAGACCCGCAAAAGGTTAAACAAGAATTTTTAGAGGCTGTCAAAAATGTAAAAATTGCTGAAGATAAATTTAAGCAGCTTTTAATTAAAGGAGGATATATTCATGAGTAGAATCAGTCAGGAGGAGTTGGAGCGTTATTTGTGGTCTTCGGCTGTGCTGCTCAGGACTCATATTGATGCGGGGGCTTATAAACAATATATCTTTCCGTTGTTATTTTTCAAACGGATATGTGATGTCTATGATGAAGAATGTGCTCAAATCTTAAAAGAGTATGATGGCGATACCGAAGCTCTTAACTTTGAAGAAAATCATCGGTTTATTGTCCCTCAAGGCGCTCATTGGCAAGATGTTCGCTCTGTTTCTGAAAATGTTGGTGTTGCCATTGTTAAAGCCTTGCGTGCAATTGAAAAAGCCAATATTGATAAATTGCAAGGTGTTTTTGGTAATGCGGCATGGACAAATAAAAAGAGATTGTCCGATGAACTGCTCAAAGATTTAATTGAGCATTTTAGTAGTAAAACCTTGTCAATTGCCAACTGTCCGGAAGATGAACTTGGGCAAGGTTATGAATATTTAATCAAACAATTTGCCGATGATAGTGGGCACACGGCACAAGAATTTTATACCAACCGCACGGTTGTTCATTTAATGACAGAAATTTTGAAACCGCAGTCTGGAGAATCTGTTTATGATCCGACTTGTGGCAGTGCTGGCATGTTGATTTCTTGTATTGCATATTTACAGCACAAGCAACAAGAGTGGCGCAATGTTAAAATATTTGGGCAAGAAATCACTCAGCTAACTGCAGCTATTGCCAAAATGAATCTGTTTTTGCATGGAATAAAAGATTTTAACATTATCAATGATGATACTTTAAAAAATCCCGGTTTTGTTGAAAAAGGAAAGTTAAAAACCTTTGATTTGGTTCTGGCTAATCCTCCATATTCCATCAAACAATGGGACCGAGCTGCGTTTGAATCCGATAAATGGGGACGCAATATATTGGGAACCCCACCGCAAGGTCGTGCCGATTATGCTTTTTTCCAACATATTATTAAAAGTATAGATGAAAAGAACGGTCGTTGTGCAATTTTGTTTCCTCATGGTGTTTTGTTTCGCCAGGAAGAAAAAGACCTACGCGAAAAATTGGTGAAGATGGATATTCTGGACTGTGTTATTGGTTTGGCACCTAATTTATTTTATAATTCTCCGATGGAGGCTTGCATCGTTATTTGTCGTATGCACAAAGAACCGCAAAAAGCCGGAAAAGTTTTGTTTATCAATGCCATTAATGAGGTGACACGCAAGAATGCACAAAGCTTTTTGGAAGAAAGTCATATTAACAAGATAGCCTCTGTCTATGAAAATTATCAAGATATTGACGGGTTTGCTAAAGTGGCAACTATTAAAGATATTGCTGATAATAATTACTCATTGAGTATTCCTCTATATGCACGCGAGACAAGCAATAGTGTTGTTGCGGCGGAGACAAGTTTTGTAGAAATGTGTGATTTATGGAAAAAAACATCTGAAGAAATGAGACTTGATTATCAAGAGTTGGAAAATATGCTGGGAGCGGAGGCATAATATGGTTAAATATAAGTTTGATGATATTGCAATTAATAGCATATTGAAAAAAAAGCCAACAGAAGAAGATAAATATACGTACATTGGGCTGGAACATCTTGATCCAGGATCTCTAAAAGTTGTAAGGTATGGTTCTCAAGTAGCTCCAAAAGGCGAAAAATTGCTCATGAAAAAGGGAGATGTTTTATTTGGGAAGAGACGTGCTTATCAAAAAAAGGTAGGTATAGCGCCCTTTGATGGTATTTTTTCGGCACATGGAATGGTGCTGCGCCCTAAGGAAAATGTTATTGATAAAGATTTTTTTCCTTTGTTTATTTCATCGGATTATTTTTTGGATGCAGCGATTAAAATCTCTGTTGGTTCTTTATCTCCCACAATTAACTGGAAAGATTTGAAAGAATTAGAATTTGAGCTGCCTTCTATGGAAAAGCAGAGAGAGTTAGCGCAGATTTTATGGGCTGTCGAAGAAACCAAGCAGTCTTATAAATCCCTTTTGCAAAAAACAGATGACTTAGTCAAAGCTAAATTTGAGGAGATGTTTGGAGGTTGTGATAAATGCGCCTTGGGGCAATTATCACTCATAATAATGGGACAATCGCCAGATTCAGATACATATAATATGTGTGAAAAAGGTCTTCCTTTTTATCAAGGCAAAACAGAATTTTCAGATAAATACATTAATCCTCCGGTTATGTGGTGCACTTCGCCAACTAGAATTGCTGAAAAAGATGATGTTTTAATATCTGTAAGAGCTCCCGTTGGTACGGTTAATATTGCTACACAAAAATGTTGCATAGGAAGAGGATTAGCAGCGATACGAGCACGGCAAGATGTATCAACGCCTTTATTCCTTTTTTATGCATTAAAAACGATTGAAGAAGAAATAGAAGCTAAAGGATTTGGCAGTACATTTAAAGCAATAACGAAAGATATTGTGCATAATTTAACAATTCCTGATGTTTCGGGAAGGAAACAAAAGGACTTTGTTGAATTTGCTCAGCAGGCAGAAAAATCAAAACAGAAATTACAAAAATCTTTGGAGCAGTTGAATGCAACCACCAAAGCCCTGATTAATGAGAACTTAAAATAAGGAGAAGCCAAATGTTTAATGAAGATAATACAATAGAACAAATGTTGCTCAACTCCTTGAAGCAAAATGGGTGGAAATATATAGAAGCTGAGAATTTACCTCGTCAGCATAATGATGTTATGGTTGAGCCAATGGTAAAAGAGGCTCTTATCCGTCTAAATCCGGTTATTGCAGAAGAACCATCCAGAGCAGATGAGGTGATTTATAAGCTGCGTTCTCTTATTCTTTCAACACATGATTACGATTTGGTTACCAGAAACGAAAGCTTCAAAAAGCTCATTTTTGAAGAGAATTCTTTCCCTTTTGGCAAAGACGGACGTATGGTTCCTATTCGTTTTTTTGGCACCCTAACATCTGAAGATTTGGCTCTAAATGAATATGTTGTTACCAATCAGTGGGTTTATCCAACGGTTGAAGGCGGAAAAAGACTGGACATTGTTTTGTTAATCAATGGTTTTCCGGTTGTTATTGGAGAACTCAAAACGCCGGTTCGAGATGCTATTAGTTGGTTGGATGCTGCCGGTGATATTGCCGCTTATGAAAAAAGTATTCCACAAATGTTTGTCCCCAATGTTTTTAACTTTGCCACAGAGGGAAAATGTTTTCGTTATGGCTCGGTTAAAATGCCTATCGGCCTTTGGGGACCCTGGCATACATCATTTCATAAAACAGAAGGTTCTTTGGTTGATGTTAAAATGAGTGTGGAAGATATGATTACATCCACAAAGGTTATGGATATCTTTCAATTTTTTACAATTTTTGCCACAGATAAAAAATATCAAAAATATAAAATCATTTGTCGTTATCAGCAATATGAAGGTGCCAACTTATTGGTGGATCGTGTTAGGGCCGGATATCCCAAACAAGGACTTATTTGGCATTTTCAAGGTTCAGGAAAATCTTTGTTGATGGTTTTTGCGGCTCAAAAGCTAAGAATGATTCCTGAATTAAAGAATCCTACGGTGGTTATTGTTGATGACCGTATTGATTTGGAAACTCAAATTACCGCTACTTTTAATGCTTCAGATATTCCGAATCTGGTCAGCTTGTCTACCAAAGAAGAGCTTATTAACTTTTTTAAGCATGATACACGCAAAATTGCCATTACGACGATTTTTCGTTTTGGAGATGTTGATTCTGTCTTAAATCAGAGAGAAAACATTATTGTTATGGTGGATGAAGCTCATCGAACCCAAGAAGGCAATTTGGGCGAGAAAATGCGCTTGGCTTTGCCAAATGCGTTTTTCTTTGGTTTGACCGGTACTCCTATTAACCGTATTGATAAAAATACATTTCATACTTTTGGTGCTACGGAAGATAAAAGCGGCTATATGAGCAAATATTCCTTCTCTGATTCTATCCGAGACGGAGCTACCTTGCCATTAAATTTTGAGTCGGTTCCGGTTGATTTGCGTGTTGATAAAGACAAACTTGATGCAGAATTTGATGCTTTAACCGAGAATCTTTCAGAATCGGAAAAAGCAGAACTTTCTAAACGCGTTAATATGAAAGCAATTATGTATGATAAAAAGCGCATTAGAAAAGTTTGTGAACATATAGCTCAGCATTTCAAAACCAAAATTGCTCCTAATGGTTATAAAGGCCAAGTTGTTTGCTATGACAGAGAGTGCTGTTTGTTATATAAAAAAGAATTAGATGATCTTTTGGGCGAAGAAGCTTCTACAATTGTTATGGATACAAATAATGATAAAGAAGATCGCTATAAGGCTTATCGACGAGATCGAGATGCTGAAGGAAAAGTCTTAGATCGGTTTAGAGATCCTAAAGATCCACTTAAATTGGTGATTGTAACTTCTAAATTGCTGACGGGTTTTGATGCTCCGATTTTACAAGTTATGTATTTGGATAAACCAATGAAAGATCATAACTTATTGCAAGCAATATGTCGGACTAACCGCGTATATGATGATGGAAAATCTTATGGATTGATTGTTGATTATATCGGAATCTTTGACAATGTTGCAAAAGCTTTGGATTTTGATGAAGCAAGCATGCGTAAGGTTATTACCAACATTGAAGAGGTTAAAGAACAATTTCCTGCTCTTTTGAGAAAATGTCTTAGCTATTTTATGGGAGTTGATCGTAGCGTTGATGGTTGGGAAGGTCTTATGGCTGCTCAAGAAAAATTGCTAACCAATAAAGAAAAAGATGCCTTTGCTGCCGATTATCGCGTTTTAAATAGGGTATGGAATGCATTATCGCCGGATAGCTTTTTGGCTCCTTATAAGACAGATTATTTATGGTTGAGTAAAGTTTATGAATCCGTCAAACCAATGGATAATCGCGGTGGCTTGATTTGGGCAACTTTAGGACATAAAACCATGGAATTGGTTCATGCTAATCTTGATGTGGGCGAGGTTCATGATGATATGGATATATTACACATGGATGCTGAGTTGATTGATGATTTTATTGAAAAACAAAAAGATATCAAAAAAACAACTATGAAAGTTGAAATAGACTTAGTTGGCAAAATAAGAAAATATAGTGATGATCCTAAATTTGTTCAATTGGGAGAAAAGCTAGAAAGTTTACGAGAAAAACATGAAAGAGGATTGATAACAAGTATTGAATTTCTGAAGCTGTTACTGGAATTGGCTAAAGAAGCAGCTCAAGCCGAAAAAGAAGTTGTTCCTGAAGAGGAAGTCGATAAAGGTAAAGCGGCTTTGACCGAATTGTTTAATGGAGTGAAAAACGCTCAAACACCGGTTATTGTTGAACGTATTGTAAATGACATTGATGATATTGTGAAATATGTGCGTTTTCCAGACTGGCAGGATACAACAACCGGAAAACAAGAGATCAAAAAAGCCTTACGTAGTATCATCTGGATAAAATATAAAATAAAAGATAAAGACGTCTTCGATAAGGCATATCAATACATTGAGCAATATTACTAAATAAATTAAATGTTTAGTTTGATCATATTAGAAGTAGGGTAATGGTGTTTTTATGGAATTAACAGATCTTATTCAACATATCACATTAAATGAACCGCATTTTATGTGGTTTCTTGGAGCTGGTGCTCCTAGATCAGCAGGATTGCCAACTGCTTATAATATTATTTGGGATCTGAAAAGAAGATATTATGCATTACATGAAAATGTAGATATTTCAGAATTAGATATTACTAATGAATTTGTGCGAAAAAAGATTCAATTATATATGGATAATCGCGCCTTCCCTAAGGAAGATGCTGCTGAAGAATATTCTTTTTACTTTGAAAAAAATTTTGGTACAAATTATGATGAGCAGCGTCAATACTTGAAACGTCAATTGATAGATCATCAATATCAGCCAAATATTGGTTATCGTATTTTGTCTGCTCTTCTTAAGATAAATAAAACAAAATTAGTTTTTACAACAAATTTTGACAATATGCTTGAAACCGCTTATTCTAATATTACCTCTTCGCATCTTAACTGTTATAATCTTGAAGGTTCTGAGGCAGCAGTAAATGCTTTAACGGATTCTAGTTTTCCTTTTTGCGTTAAATTACATGGAGATTTCCAATATAAAAGTATTAAAAATCTTGAAAAAGATTTGAAAAATAATGATGAAGAGCTAGAAAAGTGTTTTATTTCTGCCGCAACTAGATTTGGAGTAATTGTAACAGGTTATAGTGGTCGTGATGAAAATGTCATGATGATGTTTAATAAAGCTCTTGATGGAGTAAATCCCTTTCCTCGAGGACTGTTTTGGACAACTTCATCGAAAAATAATTGTCTTCTAAGTGTTAAACAATTAATAGAAAAAGCTCAAGCTAAAGGTGTTCAAGCAGAGATCGTAGAAGTAAATACATTTGATGATTTATTAATTAGATTGTGGAAACAAACAGAAGATAAACCTAAAGAATTGACTGATAAGATTCAAATAAAACAACTACAAGAGCAAGAACAGGTGATAAATCTATCGAAAGAATATAATTTTCCGCTAATTCGTTTGAATTCCTTTCCAATAATAAAGTTACCATCAACATGTTTAAAAATATGTAATAGCAAATTTAAAACCTTTCAAGAGCTTCAAATTAAAGCAAAAACAGTCAAAACATCTGCTATATTTACTAAAACGGCATCTGTTTTAGCATGGGGTGATGAAAATAATATAAAGAAAGTTATTCCCGAAATTTCAGAAGTAAAAGTTGAAAATTTATCTGAAGATCTTATTAGGTCCAGTACGCTTCTTAATAATTTTGTATATAGAGCTCTCGCATACGGGCTAAGCAAAAATCTTCCACTTATTATAAGGCAACGAAAAAATAATTTTTATTTGATTGTTGATTATAAATCGAAAGAAATTGCAAAATTATCAGAATTAAAAAAAATAACTAAGGAATTAGGTGGTTTTAATAAATATAGTTGGTCTGAATGTATAGAAATCAAGTTAGATTACAGGAATGATCAATTCTGGTTGGTTATTACACCAGATATATGGGTTGAACCTTATGACAAAAGAACAGAGATGACGGATTTTATTATAAATCGTAAAAAAAGGCGCTATAATCCAATGTATAATCAGTTGTTGGACGCTTGGAAAAATTTGCTGTTTGGAAAGGATATTAAAAGTTCTGTAAAAATTCGCCCATATGATTTTGATGATGATATTGCCAATCCTTGTTTTATTATCTCTCCAATTACAGCTTTTAGTGGGAGACTTAAATGAGTAATTTACAATTTTCTCAAATTCCTCTTCATCAACATATTAATGAATCTGAATTGCTTTTTGCAAATAAAGGTACCTCTAATCACCCACTAAAAGGATTGTGCAAATATGGTCCTTATAGCCTAGATTTAAAATATCTATCTACAATATCTATTGCAACACTAACTGTTTTTGAGCAGCAAAGTAAATTAGATAATCTTATCGAGGAACTTAATCAAACTCATGTTCCTGAAATAGCAAAAGATTATTATCCTACGTATGAAGGGTTTGATAAAGTATTTAAAACAAAGCTTATCAAAAGTAATGCCTTTTTTATTTTTAGCTCTGAAACTAACGATCTTGCAAAAAAAGGACATATTGAAGCATTAAAAGACGAAATTAAAAAGATGTTAAGTAAGATTTTTACGCAAAAACATAATTTTAATATCCTTTTTATTTACTTTCCAAAATCATGGGAGCACAGTTTTAGACCATTAGGATTTGATCTTCATAATTTTACAAAAGCGATTGCAGCTCCACTAGGAATACCGATTCAAATAATTACAGACAAAGCGCTTACACAAAAATGTAGAGCAAATGTTATGTGGGGTATAAGTGTTGCAATTTACGCTAAAGCAGGCGGAATTCCCTGGAAACTCAATATTTCTAGCAATGATGAGGCTTTTATTGGTATTAGCTTCGCTTTAAAAAATACTACAGATGGTTCTTCTTATATTACTTGCTGTAGTCAAGTTTTTGATGCTAATGGTACAGGATTTGAATTTATTGCATATGATACGAAAGATTTTGAAATTGATGACATTAGCAAAAATCCATATTTAAAAGAACAAGAAATGATTGCGTTGATGTCTAAAAGTTTAGAAATTTATCAAAATACTCATATGGGAAAATGTCCTCGAAAAATAACAATTCACAAAAACATACCCTTTTCATCAGAAGAAGTGCAAGGATGTTTAGCTGCTTTTGGAGAGAATATAGAACTTGAACTTTTACAGATATGTAAATCAAATTGGAGAGGAATTAAAATTTCTTCCCCTAAATGCCCGGATAATTATTCTTGCGATAGAGGATCTTTTATTCCTCTGAGAAAAAATGAGTGTTTGCTGTGGATACAGGGAGTGGTATCAAATTTAGATGGTTCAAATAATAAACCGATTTTTAAAGATGCTACGTTTTCTTCTATAGCCAAACCTGTATTAATAAAAAGATTTTTTGGTAATTCTGGGTGGTATGAAGCATGCAATTCTATTTTAGGATTAACAAAAGTTGATTGGAATAATAATACATTATATAAGTCTGAACCTGTTACACTTCATTATTCACGCCTGTTTGCTAAAGTCGTTAAAGAAGTTCCAGAAATTGTTCGGCAAAAATATAGTTATCGCTTTTTTATGTAATCTTGTTATTAAACACATTTTATACTTTTCTATATTTGTATTAATTAACTAATTTAAAAAAACAAATAAAGTAACTACTCAGAAGGAGTTTATTGCAAATTAAAAAAATATATTATACAATACAAAACAATTTTTACTAGAGGAACGCATATTGGAAATACTAAATGATTTTTTAAGCATATTTTTACAAAAGCGAAATCTTCCATATCCCGATGGACGTATGCTTTATGCGTATCAAATGAATAGAGGTGAATATAATGATCTTCAAAATAAATTAAAAATTTGTTGTCAAAACTATTCTTTGGCGGAATTGTTAAAAAATAAATATTTTTCACGTTGTTTTGTTCTTTATGCTTCTGAATGGTGGAAACGTGAGTATCAAGGAGGGGTGTGGTCTTGGGACCCTATATTTTCTTCTATCACAGAAGAAGAGCTAAAAATTCATCAGGTGGGCATAAGAAGCAGGGCTATTATAGAGGCTCTACAGTATTGGAAATATAATATCACCTTGGTGTCAGGTAAAAAATACTTAGGAGCCATCGTAGCTAATGGAGGTATTCCTTCTAAATTTATCCAGGCTGCTAGTAGAAATTCTCCTGTTGTAAGAATTCTTCAAAATACTATTAGGTTTGCTACAGAAAATACATCAAACGAACGAGAACTATTTACGTACGTAAAAAAATTACAAAAAATCCTGCCTGAAGCAATCAGAAAAGATGAAATTTGCGAATTGATCACAAGTTTGGTATTAACGATTATCAAACTTAAGTCTGACTACAGTCTTCAAGACTATAAAAATCCGATACAAATGTTGAATCAACGTTGTCCTGATTGGAAATCTCAGTTTCCGCTTTTAATGGAAGATGCATCTATCGAGAAAATGTTAAGTGGCTTTGTTGAAGCAGCAAGCCGTTCAACAACAGGACGGGTAAAAGGTAAGATTCCAAGTGTAGAAAGAATATTAGATTTAGAAAATTCTAATAAGTTAAAGTTTAGTTTTATCTTTCCAGAATTTAATGTTGAAGCCACATATTTTTCTAAACATTTTGGGATAAGCGATATCAATATTTTACCTCAGACATTCTATATTAATAATTTAGATGATGACAATACAACTATTGCTATTGTCAACTTAATACTAGGCTCAAAACAAGAGTACAAAATAAGGCAATTTGAAGATCGTCTGGATGTAACCAATTCTGTTACATTATTTCTATCAAGTGCTGATAACAAAATACAGTCCAATAATATTACAATATCTCCATCAATAAATATATATAAGCCGTTAGTGTTTATGAAAAATGAAGATGGGGTGTTGATACTAAAAAATAATGGGAGTTCGTATTTAAAAGAGAGTGAATGCTTTATAGCATATAATGATCAAATAAAAGATTATGGTTTTTTAGGCGAATATGTAACCACTATACTGATTAACGACAAAGAATTAAAACTGATCAAATGCAAAGAAAACTTTGAGATTGATGATTTCTTTGTATGTTTAAATTCCTCAAACCCATCAAACAATAAGTATTGTGTAGAAGGAGACATTATAAACCATAAAACGTTTCCGTTTGTAGCCTACCGTGGAATTCCAAAGATTGTATATTATGACGAAACGGGACAAAAGACTATAGTTGCGCCTAAATATATAAATTATTATTACAAAGATACCGAACATCCTATTACTGATATTAACACATTTTCAGGAAACCTTGATATTAATTGCACACATGGCGGAATTTCTAAAACTTTTAACGTAACAATTTTTCCCAATGATTCTTCTTTTAAATTTAGTGCATTGGAAAATGGTTCAAGTACCATCCAAGTAAATAATTTGAACTGTATTAAGGTTGAACCTCTAATATCAAATTCAATCCAGTGTTCCATACATAATAAGAATGAATTTCAGTTTGAGCATATGATGTCTAAACCGGATAAGGTATGTTTTAAAATATACTGGTATAGCGGTGGCACATCTCTGATCTATCTGCCATATCCGTCTGTTGGCGTTTCATTTTTTGATGAAAATAAAAAAAATATAAATTCCGGTAATATTTCCCTTTTTCACTTGATGGGAAAAAGGATAAGACTGTTTAACAACCTAGATTCATCATCAAAATATAAGTTATGCATAGAATTATATAAAAAGGACAGTATAAATAAACCTTTATCTATTATTCGCCATATCTATACAAATGACATAATAACAGAAATAAAGTTAATTGACTTTGAAGATAGTATAAAAAATTTATTTGGGTATTCTGAAAATGAGGATGATAAGGTAAAAATATCTATCACATCAGATGATAAAAATTTAGGATTTATTAATATTTCAAGGTACGATACTCCGCTTTTGCGTGAAAATCAAACAGTGTATCTGCCAAAAGAAAACTTTAGCATGTATACAAATGATATGCTTGAAGCTACAACAATAAAAGCAATAAATTTACTAGATCCTGAATGTGCTCCATTAATTTTAGAGCAGAATATGGATAATCAAATATGTACGGGATACTGGAATATCGATTGTCTAAATTTGGATAAGAATTGCTATATTTTAGTTTCGGATAAAAAATCAAGAATAAACATTAAGCCGTTAATTCTATACAGTGAAAAATGTTTATCAGAATTATCCGAATTTAATAAATTGGTTATTTCTCAAAATAATGCTAATTTTGAAAGTATTTCAGAAACAATTAAAGGTATTGTTTATAATGATATATCTAATTTTTCAGCCGATATTTGGAAAGATATTAGCACTTTTCAACAAATTTTTGTTTCTCATGACATATCATTAACGTCGTTAAAACTTTGGCAAATACTTTGTTCTGATGAAGAGATACTGTGTAGATTGCTGATTTATTTTTCATCAGATAGGTATATGCTCCAAAAAATTAAAGACGAGTTGGTACCTGTTCCTTCAATTATCTCTTTTTCATTATGGAAAAATGTTATTGAAGCATATTTAACATATATTACAACAACTTTTGCAAATATAGAAGGTATAGAAGATATATTAAAGTCTCAAATAAAAGATCAATTTAATATTTTATATGAGACCTTTCAAGAAGTTGAATTGGCCATATATTATTCACTATTTGATTTATACTCTCGATTTCCAAAACTTCTTGATTTTGGAAATATTGGCTCGCATATTTCCAAGAGATGTAATAAAAGTATTAGAGAGTTAAATGATGATATTTTTACAAAGCAAACGTTTGGTGGGCAAGGAGACGTAGATGTTGGTGAATCCTGTTGGATGCTGAAATTGCAAATGCAGAATTCATTGAGTGAAGAAAATTGGATCTATTTACCTTTTAATTCTATATATAATGATCTAAAAGCAAGATATCCAAGGGAATTGTCTGAACTTGAAGGAGATTTATTTAAATTACATAAATTTGCATATTTTATTGAATATGTAGTAAATTTTCCTCAGATATGTGCATTTTATTCATTTTATCAAAAAAATAGTCAAAAAAACTCAAATATTAATGAGTTGATTAAATTTTCGATCAAAGATTTTATGAATTTTAACCAAAATTATTTTATTGAAGTATATAAAATAGCAATATCGATAATGTTAAACTATAACTTGGCAGGGAAAGATGAAGAGAAATAGCTATAGTGAACTTTTAAAAATATTACCAGAACAATCAAAAGATGCTATTATGAGCACTTTATCTATATTGCCTCAAAATTTAAGGGAGTTCTTAAGCAATAAGTTTTCCCTTGAAAATGAAAAGTTTTTATCTGACCCTGTCTTTGAGCCTATGTTTAGCTATAAAACAGGTGATAATACTTTTGAAGAATTGGCAGGAAAGTTGCTGGAACGTTCCTTCGTCAATGTGTTGGATAAGGCAACGGAATACCGATTTTCTAAAACAATGCACCCATATATACATCAGTTAAAATCTTGGCAAACATTATTGAATACAAATAATTCGTTGGTTGTATCCAGTGGTACGGGGTCTGGTAAGACAGAATGTTTTATGATTCCGATCATATCAGATTTGGTAAGGCAATCCAGAGGCCTAAGTTCCCCTTTGGCAGGTGTTCAGGCTTTGTTTATATATCCACTTAATGCACTTATCCAAAACCAAAAAGAACGTTTTAGCGAGTGGACAAAGCCATATGAAGGAAAAATTCGATTCTGTCTTTATAATGGATTATTACCCAATGAAAATCCAAATCAGGAGCAAAAAAAGTCTTTGGAAGAAGTCATTGACAGACAGCATCTTCGCTTATCTCCCCCTCCCTTATTAATCACAAATACAACCATGCTGGAATATATGCTTATTCGCGCAAATGATAGGCAAATTATAGATAAATCAAAAGGAAAGTTAAAATATATTATTTTGGATGAAGCTCACACTTATATTGGTTCACAAGCAGCTGAGCTATCGTTACTTTTAAAAAGAGTTTTGGATTCGTTTGAAGTAAAAGCAAAAGATGTAAAATTTATTGCCACATCGGCTACCATAGGAAGCATAAATGCCGAATTGCAGTTGAAGCAATTTTTATCAAGTATTTCTGGTGTGAGTGAAGCAAATGTAGAAGTGGTTTTTGGAAAAAACGAAATTCCAAATATTATGTCTGATAAGCAGATAAAATCTTTGTCGGAATTGCAATCTATCTCTGATCCCGATACTTTGATAAAAGAATTAAAAAATAATAAATTTGCGTGTGAATTAAGATCATTCTTTATTTCAGATGATGGAACACGTTCTGTTGCCAGATCTTTATCCGAGATATGTGAAAAATTCAAAATTTCTAAAGAAAATGCAGCAGAATGGTTAGATTTATTATCGGTTACTCCTCAAAATGAACTGGCATTTTTACCATTAAGACTGCATTTGTTTCATAAAACATTTCCTGGAATTTGGGCTTGTTGTAATAAAGATTGCGCACATAAAGACAATATAGATGGTTGGCAATATGGTAAAATATATTTAAAAGAACAATGTGTATGCGATTGTGGGGCACCTGTTTTTCGCGTAAAAGCTTGCTCAAACTGTGGAACTCCTTTTTTAGAAGCAAAAATGAGCGAGGATTATCAGACTGGTAAAAAATATCTATACCCGACAATGCTTCAAAATATTGATGAGTTCTCTTTGGAAGATGATGAAAATAATGTTGAGGACATAGAAACGCAAACCGTATTCATTCATAATACAGAAAATAACTCATCCTCAATGTATTTAGATATTACGGACAGTTCATTATCTCGAAATAATGAAAATGGAATAAAAGTAGATGTTTTTGAAAATGGAGATAATATTTATTGTTGCGATTCGCCAGAGATTGATCAAATTAAATCATTTTTACCAATGCAAGGAGCTCCATTTGTTCTAAGCCATATATTGCCAACATTGTTAAATTATGCGGAACCAAGCGATAAACAAGAGGAACTCCCCCATAAAGGGCAGAAAATGATTTGTTTTACCGATAGTCGTCAAGGAACAGCTCGTCTTGCTGTTCAAATGCAACAAAACGCGGAGAGAAACAGTTTTAGAAGTATATTGCTGCATGTAACAGCACTTTTGGAACAAGAAAAACTTAAATCAGACGGCAAAGATGATGTTGCTGAGTTAAAAAAAGTATATGAGCAAACCAAAGCGCCCATTATTTTAAATATGATTAACGAACGACTGGCACAACAACAGAATATTTTTGCGAAAGAATATGAAGTTTTGGATCAAATTATAAAAGAATTTCAAGATAATGATCTAAAATGGATTTATAATTACTATCGGGATAAAGATTCTATTTTTGATGCAGATAAGGGTAAACGTAACTTAATAGAGATATTATTTGCCAGAGAACTATTACGTCGCCCTAAAAAAGCCAATAACGTTGAAACGTTAGGATTACTGGCAACTGTTTACGATTTTAGTAAAGTTACAAAAGTACCAGATACAATTAGCCGTTGGTTTAATTTGGATGAATGGAAAAATTTTCTGAAAATATTAATAGATTTTTACATTCGAGCCAACGGATATGTCCAATATCCTGAAAATTGGGACAAGTGGGGAGCTCTTCAGAGGAGCAATAAAGCGTTGGAATGGGAAAACTGGCCAACGGCAACAAAGAAAAAGAAAAAAAATAAAAATATAATAAATTTATTGTCATATGCTCTTGATTTGAACATTGATAATGATTTTAATTTGGATATCCTCAACCAAATTATGAAAGAAGCTTGGAATGCTTTAACAGTTACAACAGGTATTTTAACGCCTTCAACAAATAAGACTTATAAACTTGATATTGGTAAAATTGGGTTGACCAGACCAAAGCAAATCTATATCTGCCCTAAGACAAATAAGGCTTTAGACGTTGTTCTTAAAGGATATTCCCCATATTCTTCAAATAAAAACACACCAAAATGTGAAAGATATAATTTTCCGATTTATGATTTTAAAAATGAATTAGGAAAATCGTATGAAGAGTGTATCCTCTTGAGACGCGAATGGCTTGAAAGTAATTTAGACGTCCAAAATTTAAAAAAACTAGGATTATGGAGTAATGTGGCAAGTTCAATTATTCTCGGAAATAGATATTTTAGAACAGCAGAGCATTCAGCGCAACAATCTCATAAATTATTGAAAAGATATGAGGGAGAATTTAAAGACGGCAAAATTAACGTTCTCAATTGTTCAACAACTATGGAAATGGGTGTCGATATCGGTGGTATAACGATTGCGACCATGAATAACGTACCTCCACATCCAGCCAATTATTTACAACGTGCTGGACGAGCAGGACGAAGAAGAGAAACCAAAGCTATTAGTTTTACTTTATGCAAAGACAATGCACATGATCAATATGTATTCACTCATCCAAAGTGGGCGTTTGAATCTAAAATAAATGCTCCGTATGTAGATAAATACAGTTTTATTGTTTTACAGCGACATATAAATTCTCTTTTACTATCATACTATTTTGATTCAATTAAAGGTCAAATTGATAATGCTCCCAATCTAAAGATGGAGTGGCTGATGCTTCCTAAAGGTAAAAACAAGCTCACAGAATTTAAACAATTTTGTAAAGATGCTATTAGAACCAACTCTAGAGTGCAATCTGCTATTCAATCTTTGATTGATAATACGCACTATGAACATACTAATTTTGATGCTTTTGTTTCGCAGTTGGAAATTCTGATTGAAAATATGCAAAAAAAATGGTTCTCCGAATATGATGCAATTCAAGAGCAAAAGAAGAGAGAAAAAGATCACAAAATTAGTTTAATTGCGATTAAAAATACTGAAACTAGGTTAATTAATGAATATTTATTAAAAGAATTAATCGAATACGGAATTTTACCAAGGTATGGATTTCCGATCAATATTGTTACATTTGATACAAATAATAGATACAATATCGAAAATCAACGTAATCGCATCAGTGAAAATTTAGGTGGTCGAGAAGATAATTTATTCAAACGCCGCGAGTTGCCGTCAAGAGATATATGTACGGCTTTAAGAGAGTATGCTCCTGGCAGTGATGTCGTAATTGACGGTTTGGTTTACAAGTCAGCCGGTATTACATTAAATTGGCATATTCCCGCTTCTGAAGCAGAAGTTAAAGAAATTCAATCAATTCGTTATTTGTGGCAATGCGGCAAATGTGGAGCCAGTGGCACATCGTCAAGTTTTTTAGATATTCATTG
>CATLEG010000017.1 GCA_949915775.1 uncultured Candidatus Melainabacteria bacterium
TAATGAAACACACACGTCATGCTGAACTTGATTCAGCATCTCATTCAGTCATTCTGAGGTGCCAAAGGCACTCTCCCATCAGGTGTTGGTATAATTTTAAAGCGTCATTACGAGTAGCGAAGAATCTCAAACTAGCCCCCTCCCTAGCCCTCCCCCTCAAGGGGCGAGGGGAAAGTGTTTTGTGTGCGATACCTACATCAAAATCTATAAAAGTTGTACCAATGTCTACCGACAGTGCTACGTGCGTAAAACATGTACCAGTACCTTTTAAGTTTTCTCCGATATTTATCAACAGGGCTACGTGCGTAAAACATATACCAACCCCTTTTAAGTCTTCACCAACATCTACCGGCAGGGCTACGTGCGTAGCACACGATAAGAACTTATCGACCTATCGTCTTAACGTCCTAGAGACTGATAAAAACCCTCTCCCTACCCCTCTCCCTTGGAGAGGGAACAAAGTCAAATCCGCTCTCCCGCAAGGGGCGAGGGGAAAATGCGTAGCCTTCACACTTGCAGAAACTTTAATCACCCTCGGCATAATCGGTGTTGTAGCGGCGGTGACGATTCCAAGTTTGATTACTAAGTATCAAAAGCATCAGACTATTGTAAGGCTTAAGGAAGCTTATACTCTCATTAATCAGGCAGTAAGATTGTCGGAAAATGAGTTTGGAGATATATCGGATTGGGATTATAAAGCCTCTGGATTTGGTGAAAAATATTTCCAAAAAACATTAAAATTAACTAGAATAAGTTATTCTAAATTAAAATTAAAGCCATGGAAATCGTTAAATGGAACAATAGATAACTCTGGATCAGGTATGTATACTCATCAGCAATTTATAATGAATAATGGAATGCATATTTCATTTTTCCCTAATTATTATCCAGAATCTAAAAATCGTCGAAAAATTGGAGTATGGATATTTGTGGATATAAATGGCGCAAAAGGTCCTAACAGATTTGGCAGAGATGTATTTGTTATGTCAATTTTTCCAAATAGATATCCGGGTGAAAAAGTTGTAATGGGAGCACATGATCAGTGCGGTGGAGGAGATATTCATCGTGGTTTGACACGAAATTCATTGTTAAATAATGGATGTGCTCGATGTAATAAAAATTATACTGGATTAGGATATGGCTGTTCGTATTTAATACAGCTTGACGGATGGCAGATAAGTGATGATTATCCCTGGTAAAATTTTGATTTGTTATTTAAATTTATTTTATGATATAATGATTAAGCAATGAATTTAGATACAGTTATAGATACATTTTTATCTCCAATTGCCGATAAAATTTCAGGGATTATTTTTAGCTCAGTGACAATTTACGGGGTTAAGGTGGAATTTCTTGTTGCACTTTTAATGTCTGCTGCAATTTATTTTACTATTAGAACTAGATTTATTGGAATTTGGGGATTTAAACATGCTATAAAACTTATAACCAAAAATTACGAACACAAAGATCTAATTAAAAAGAAAAAACGCGGTGAAGTATCATCTTTTCAAGCTTTGACTGCTACAATATCAGCATCGGCAGGGATTGGTAATGTTGCCGGTTCGGCGGCTGCTGTCTCAATTGGCGGACCGGGAGTAATTTTCTGGATGGTTATTGCCGGATTTTTCTCTATGGCTCTCAAGTTTGCAGAAGTTCTTTTAGGAATTAAGTTTAGAAAAGTTAACCCTGATGGAACAATTGCAGGCGGTCCTATGTATTATATTGAGGGGGCTTTAAAAAATAATAAATATATCGGAAAATTTGCACCTCATTTATCAAAAATTTATGCAATATGCTGTATTTTTGCAATGATTGGCGGATGGAATTTGTTTCAAATTAATGCCATGACTACACAAATTACAGAAGTTACTGGCGGTGAAAATAGCTTTTTTGCAAATCAAAGCTGGCTTTTAGGACTTATAGTTGCTGTTATAACTTATTTTACAATTATCGGCGGAATTAAAGCTATCGGGAAATTTACTTCAAAAGTAACGCCGGTTATGTGTACTTTATATGTTATGACTGCATTTGCAGTTTGTTTATATAATATCGGACATGTTCCTCATACTTTAAAAATAATTATAGAAGAAGCTTTTAGCCCTCGTGCAATGACAGGTGGAGCATTTGCTTGTATGTTATGGGGCTTTAGACGTGCAATGTTTGCAAATGAGGCTGGATTGGGCACTGCTCCAATTGCTTTTTCAGCAGTAAAAACAAGTAAACCTGTTGCGCAAGCTTTTATTGCCATGCTCCAGCCATTTGTAGATACAGTAATTGTTGGTTCTGCAACTGCATTTGTAATTGTTGTTTCCGGAGAATATCTACATACTACCGGAATTGCCGGAATTGAATTAACATCAAAAGCTTTTGGCAGTGTTTGTCCATTTTTCCCAGTATTGTTAACATTTATGGCAAGTTGTTTTGTACTGTCTACAATGCTTTGCGGCTCTTATTACGGAATAAAAGCGTGGAATTATTTATTTGGCGAAACAAAATTGACAACGCGTACTTTTCAGGTAATATATTGTATATTCATAGTTATTGGTTCTGCCATGAACTTTAAAAGTATAATTAATCTATCTGATGCATTTACTTTATTCTTGGCTGTGCCAAACTTAATAGCAGTGTTCATGTTATCAGATGTAATTATGAAAGAATTAAAAAGATATTGTAAAAAATATAATGTAGGATTATTTAAACAGGAGAGATTATGAAGAAGAATTGTTTGGAGATTGTAAAAGAAAAATGTGAAAAATGTAAAGCTTGTGCTTTAGGTGCAACTAGAAAAAATGTTGTATTTTCTGATGGAAATTCAGAGACAGCAAAAATTGTACTTATTGGCGAAGCACCGGGAGAAATGGAAGATGAATCAGGAAAACCATTTGTTGGCCGGGCCGGTCAATTGTTAAACAATTTCCTTGCAGAAGCCGGAATCTCAAGAGATGAAGATGTTTATATTATTAACACAGTAAAATGCAGACCGCCTCAAAATAGAGTTCCTTCTGATTCTGAAAAATCAGCTTGCAGAAAATTTTTGGAAGCTCAGATTGATATTATTAATCCAAGAGCAATTGTTTTATGCGGGGCTACAGCATTAAAATCTTTTGTGTCTTTAGATAAGAAACAAACTATTTCAAAAGTTAGGGGACAATGGATGAATATTACTGTTGACGGAAAAGAATATCGTGCTATGACAATTTTCCATCCTTCGTATTTGTTAAGAAATCATTCTATGGAAGAAGGTTCACCAAGAAGATTGATGCAGCAAGATTTGTCAAATATTAAAAATGAAATTTTATCAGACATTAACCATTCTGAAAATATATTTGCTCAAAATAAAGACTTAGCTCTTGTATAGAAGATAAAATTTTAATAAAATAAAAAAGAGATAAAATTGTTTATCTCTTTTTTTGTATAAAATAATGCATTTTAGGCTTTTTAAATATTTAGTATAAATTTGCATATAACGTATTTTAGTTTACAAATCCTTTAACTATGTTATAAATATCAAATAATTTTTCGTTGTTATCTGATATCATTTTATTTAATTCATTTTTAATATCTTCCGGTTTTTGAGGGTAATATTCAAAATCAAAAAGTTGTTTGGGAGTTATGTTAAAAATATTGCATAATTTTTTAAGAGTAGATGCTGTTACAAAATTTTTCCCACATTCCAAAAACGATAATGAACGACAATTAAAATCTAATTTTTCAGCAAGCTGTTCTTGAGTCAATCCATTTATTTCACGATAATACTTTATTTTTTTGCCTAAAGCTTTTTTAATTTCATTCATAATATACCTCCCTAACTATTTTTAAATATTTGTTTATATTATTAAACGTATTGAAAAAGTAGAGTATAGTATGTTATAATTCTAGTATGGATATTAAATGGAGATAAGTAATGGAAAATAAAAAACAAGCTTACAATTTTGCATCTACTTTGACAGAAGTTTATTCACTACGCTCAAACATTCAACAATGTTTCGGATTTACTCTTGCGGAGGTTTTAATTACCCTCGGCATCATAGGTGTAGTTGCCGTAATAATAATGCCCGCACTAATAACAAATATCCAAGGTCATGTAAAGGCTGAACGAGTAAATAATATCCAGCATAAGTTTTCCAAAAGCATGGATGGAATGCGAACATCTAGTGGTTTGACAGGTTACAATTCCACTATGGATTTTGTGACTGAGTTGCAGAAATATTTAAAGCTAGCAAAAGTCTGTGATAACAACAACTTAAGATCTTGCTGGCCGACTGATAAAGTAATTCTAGAAAATGGAAAAGAATGGGAAATCTCAAAAACCAAACAAGGTAAGCATCTAAAAATGATGAACCTTAACGGTCAGGAATGGGATGATACAGTAGGAATAATAACCGCCGACGGCACACCTATGATACTATCCTATAACAAACAATGTTCTATAGATGAGAATAAAAGTATCACATGGTCTGGCAGTAACAGTAGTTCTAATGGTTGTATTGCCGCAGTCTTTGATTGGAATGGTGCGCGAAACCCAAACAAGTTTAGAGAAGACGTTATCGCATTCAATGCCAATGGTCTGGGCAGCAGTTGTGCAATAGAATTAGAGGGTGCTTGTTTTTCTGCACCATTTACACCAACACCAATCACCAAAGCAGAATGTGAAGAATTAAAAGATAGTCTTGGGATTTTATACTATTGTAACTCTGATTATGATTACTGGGCAGGAGCAGTAAAACAATGCGGGGGGATACAAAGTATGCCAACAGTTGCAAAGTTATCCAAACTTGCGAAATATTTATATAATACAAATAGACTCAATGAGTTTGATTTAACATTAGATACTTCGAAAACAGCTTCAGCAGGTTTATCTGATGAATTTATTATATGGTCCAATGCTTTACAAGCAGTAGATTCTAGCAGTCTACCTCGCGCATTCGCTCGCCACTATTATTCTGATGGCACAATCTCTCTGCAACCAACTATTAATAGCAGCTCTATTCAGGCAGTATGTCTGGTTGATTAGCAAGCTACCTTTTATTAGGTAAAATTTGTTCTAAAGTATTTATCATACAAGATTTAAAACGATCGCATTCTTCTTTGTTTTTAGCCTCAAATCTTAGTGTAAAAACAGGTTCTGTATTGCTCTGGCGAATCAACGCAAAACCTCCGTCAAAGACTATTCTCATACCATCAAGTGTAATGATATCTTTAATTTCTGAACCAAACATATTTGCATTAGCTTCAACACATTTTTTTACTTTTTCCAAAGTTTCTTTCTTTAGTTCGTTAGGACATGGAAAACGAACTTCTGAAGACGAACAAACTTCATCAAAAGGTTTTAGCAAGTCTGAAATTGTAAAATTAGGATTAGATTTTTTGTTTTTGGCTATAATTTCAATAATTCTGCATCCGGCATAAATTGCATCATCAAAGCCGTAATATCTATCTTTAAAGAACGTATGACCGCTCATTTCGCCGGCAAGTTCAGCATTTGTTTCTTTCATTTTGTCTTTAATATAACCATGACCGGTTTTACACATTACTGCCTGACCGCCATGCAGGTTAATTTGATCAAATAGAACTTGTGAACATTTAACTTCACTTACAACAGTTGGTTTTTTACCATTATTGATTAAATCCATTGCATAAATCAGCAATAATTTATCACCGGTTAAAAATCTTCCTTGAGCATCAATAATGCCGATTCTATCACTGTCTCCGTCGTATGCAATACCTATATCAGCTTTATTATCTAAAACAACTTCTTTTAATATATCAAGAGTTTTTTCAACACTTGGATTTGGGTGATGGTTAGGAAAACGTCCATCAGGATTTGAAAATAATTCAATAACATCGCAGCCAAGTTCTTTATAAAGTTGAGGCCCTACAATACCGCCTGTTGCATTGGCACTATCAACAACAACTTTTACACCTTTTCCGATATATCCAAATTTTTCCTTCATTTCCTTTATGTAGTCGGGAATAATATTGTATTCTGTAACTTGACCCTCACCCGAATTCTTACAACTCGCAAGCTCGTTGAGAATTTTCCCCTCTCCCAGAGGTAGAGGGGAAAATTTATTAAAAGTAATATCTTTAACTTCTGCAATTTGTTTTTCGGTTAAAGTTCTATTATTATAAGTCATTTTTAAACCATTATATTCAGACGGATTATGGCTTGCTGTAATAATAGCCGCAGCAATAATATCATAACCTGAGACACCGACAACTTCAGAATAATAACCAATCGGTGTTGGCGCAAGCCCAAGCTTTATTACATTAGCACCGGTAGAAGTTATACCATCAGTAAGTGATTTTTCTAATGCAGGTGAATGTAAACGTGCATCTCGAGTTACGGTAATCCACATTTTAGAAGGTTCTTTTCCTGATTGTTTTTTCAGCCATTCAACAAATCCTCTGCCGGTATTATAATAAAGTTCTTCTGTAATATCTTCACCATAAATACCTCTTATATCATTTTTACCAAAAGCATGTTCGTATTTTTTCATAATTTTCTCCCATTTTATGTTAAAATAATAACATAAAAATGTGAGGATAAGCCCCTCACCTGAATTAGTAAATTCGTAAACTCATTAACTAATTCTTCCCTCTCCCGCAAGGGGCGAAGGGAAATCGAACAATCATTTGCAAAGGTATCTACGTAACACCCACAAGGGGCAAGAGAGGAAAAGATGAAAAAGTTTATTAATAACTTAATCAATAATCAATCTTATGCCGGATGGGTATTTATTATGCCGGCATTAATAGGAACTCTTATTTTTATCGTAATTCCTGTCATTTGTTCTTTTGGATTAAGTTTTACTAAATGGGATTTATTAAATTCGATTGAATTTATTGGTTTAAACAACTATATAGAAATATTTACCGAACCTTTGTTCGGCAAAATTCTTTTGAATACCGTAGTTTTTGCAGTTTCGACTTCTATTTTCGGTGTAATTATACCGCTTATACTTGCGGCAATTTTAAATTCTAAAATAAAAGGAGCTGAATTTTATAAAACAGCTTATTTTTTGCCGTTTATAACTCCTATGATTGTAATCGGAATTGTTTGGGATTGGATTTTTGATCCAAATATTGGAATTTTAAATCACATTTTGCATGTGCATATAAATTGGTTATACGATACACATTTTGCTTTACCTGCTTTAATATTTGTATCTGTTTGGAAACTTATCGGATATAACATGATAATATTTTTATCCTCATTATCCGGGATTTCACAAAGTATGTTTGAGGCGGCAAAAATAGATGGTGCAAATGCTTTTCAAACTTTTAAAAGCGTTACGATACCTTTATTATCGCCAACAATTTTCTTTGTTGTAATTATTACAGCAATAAGTTCATTTCAAGTATTTGATTTAATATATTTAATGACTCAAGGCGGGCCTTTAGACAGCACAAATGTTCTTGTTTATGCAATATATAAAAATGCATTTGAATATTTTAATGTCGGTAAGGCTTCTGCAATTGCATATGTATTATTTGTTATAATACTTGTTTTAACGCTCATTCAATGGAATTTACGTAAAAAACTTGTTTATAATGAAGATTAAACTGTTGTCTAATGTAAAATTTTGAATTCAGTTTTATATTATCAATATGAAAATTGTAATTTTAGGCGGAGTTGCAGCAGGAGCAAAAGCGGCTGCGAAAGCAAGAAGAATGCTGCCCGATGCTGAAATAAATTTATATACAGATGACACACATATTTCTTACTCGGCATGCGGGCTTCCATATTATATTGAAGGTAATTTTGAAGATTACAGACAGTTATTAGTTCGTTCTCTGGAAGATTTTGAAGAGAAAAATGTTCATATTCATTTAAGAAACAGGGCTGCGAAAATACTTCCTGCTGCAAAACAAGTTTTAATTGAAGATTTAGATCATCAAAAAGCTTTTCTTGTTGATTATGATAAATTGATTATTGCAACAGGTGCAAGACCAATTATACCAAAGATTAAAAATTTTGATTTAACTAATGTGTTTACTGTAAGAAAAATCGAAGACGGTATTGCAATCAGAAAAAAAGCTGAAATTTCAAAAAAAGTTGTTATAATAGGCGGCGGTTATATAGGTATTGAACTATTAGAAGCTTTTGTAAAACAAAAATTGCAGGTCACGCTTATCGAATATTCATCTCAAATCATGAATGTTTTTGATGAAGATATGGCTAATTTAATAAAAGAGCAGCTTTTATCAATTAGCGATGGCCGGTTTAATATTATAACTTCAGAGCTGGTTACTGAATTTTCAGGTGATATGAATGGAGTTAGTTCTGTTAAAACCGGCAGCGGTAAAGAATTTGAAACTGATTTTGTCGTTATTTGCGCAGGTGCTAAACCAAACATTGAATTAGCTGTTGATGCAGGTATTGCGATTGGAGAAACAGGAGCAATAAGAGTAAACGACAGAATGGAAACCAGTTTGCAGGATATTTATGCATGCGGAGATTGTGTTGAAGAAAATTTACTGGTATCAGATACAAAAATTTGGCTTCCACTAGGCTCTAATGCTAATAAAGAAGGTAGGGTTGCTGCAATAAACGCTTGCGGCGGTAATGAAAAATTTGCCGGTGTACTAGGTTCTGCTGTTACAAGATGCCTTATGTTTACAATGTCTATGACAGGTTTAACAGAAAAGAAAGCAGAAGTACTGGGTTATGAACCGGTTTCTGTTACAGTTACTAAAAATGACAAAGTTGGCTATATGCCGGATGTTAACAATATAACTTTAAAACTTGTCGCGGATAAAAGAACAGGTCAATTGCTTGGCGGGCAAGCTATAGGAAGCGGTGATGCCGATAAGAGAATTAATACATTGACATCTGCACTTCTTGCAAAAATGACGGTAAAAGAATTTTTTAATAATGATATAACCTATGCTCCGCCGTACTCTCCGACAATTGATCCATTGTTAAATGCGGCTCAAATACTTATGTCAAAGGTTAATGAGAGTTAGCAATATATTTTGCAACACCCTCACCCATAGAAAAACAGCTTGCTTGAACACGCAATGCTCCTTGTGCCATAAAATCAGCAGATAAGCATCTTCCTGCAACAAATAAGTTTTCGATATCAGCAGACATTAAACTTTCTATAGGCAACTGGTAATCTTGAACTTTTTGCAATGTAGATTTGTTGCGTTCTCTTGAATGAACATCCACCGGATAATTTGAGATTAAAACAGGATGCTCAAATTTTTTACCTGATTTTAGATCTTCAATTGTATAAATATATTTCCCTTTAATTCTTCTTGAAACCCTTACACCAAGCATGTCTGCTATGTTTGAAACATATGCGTTTTCAAAACCTTGTAAATAAGTTTTACAAAAATTAGAAAGTCTAAGAATGCTTTCTCTACCTGCTTTAAGAACTTTTGATACATCTGTAATACAGAGCGGATCGTAATTTTCAATAATTCTTGGACAATTAAACGCAATAGCATTAGGCATTGCAGGGATGGTAAATATCTGGAAATAGTTTCTATCAGCGTCTTTGAGAATGCCCTTATTAACTGCATCATCAAATAAAGGTGCTAAAGCCCACTTTTTCCCGTTATCCCAGGTGTATGCCGTAGACAAATGTGTAATACCGTCAATTTCCTCAACAGTTGTAACCTCTCTATCTTTGTCAAATTCTAATATCCATTGAGCAAAACGTTTAACATCAACTCCATCCATGATAAATCTTAAACTTGTAGGCTGATTTTCGTTTGAATTCTCTAAAAATTCGCATCCGCAAAGTTTTGCGATTTCGCAATCCCCTGTAGCATCAATTACATATCTCGCATAGATAGGTTCAAATAATCCTTCTTTTGTGTTTTGTATCGAGTAGTTATGTGGCGATAATATATCCTTAGATAAACATATTGCCTTTATCTCTTTATATTCCTTTATTACATCTTGTATATGTGTATTAAAAAGCACATCCACATTGGCTTTATCCATAAGCGTATCTAAAGCGATTTTAGTAAGTTCTGGATTAAACCATCCGGAGTTATTTTGATAAGTTACTTGACCGCCAATAGAGTGCAGTTCCTCAATTAATGCATTATAAAAATCAGTGTTTATCTGATTATCACCGGATTTCATAACCGGCACAACTAGTCCGGATGTAATAGTGCCGCCAAGATGTATATTTTTCTCTATTAATAAAGTTTTTAACCCGAACTTGCCGGCAGTATAAGCCGCTGCACAACCCGCAGTACCACCGCCCGCAATTATTAAATCATATTTGTTCATAATGTAATTATAAATCTTTGTATAATAAATGC
Organism: uncultured Candidatus Melainabacteria bacterium; assembly: GCA_949915775.1. Classification (GTDB taxonomy): domain Bacteria; phylum Cyanobacteriota; class Vampirovibrionia; order Gastranaerophilales; family Gastranaerophilaceae; genus Stercorousia. The sequence continues at coordinate 10,285 of CATLEG010000017.1, forward strand.
AAATTGATTAATTAATATTAATTCCCAACACACAACACTTCAAATCGATTGCCTTTGGGTTCATAGAAGCTATTATAATTTCGGTAGATACCAAGTGCCGAGCTTTTTGACCACGATGATTCAGTTGATGACCATAAGTAGTAATTTATTTTTGGAAGATTCGGATATTCTTTACTCTTATTGTAAATGTTTTTCAAAGTACCTTCATTCGGAAGTGTCATGCCAATATCATTACAAGCTTTTTTGGCTCCGGCCCAACAGTTATCATTGTTTGTGTATGGTTCCTCGCTTATACATTCATAACTAGTGCCAAGATATACTGTACAACCTATACCGGGGATTTTCAATCCAGCGCAACCCGTTGAAAACTGTGCAACCTTAAATGACCTAATATCTTTTTCTTTATCACCTATTTTTTCACTATTCGGGCCTTTTCTACCATTAACATCCATCACAAAGTCTATTGCCCCTGTTGTATCTGTTGTATAAGCAAATTTTTGAAATTTGCCAAAACCTATAGGTAAATCTTTATCACTTGCTTTTATTTCATCACCAATATCCACTCCTTGACTGTCTTGATTATATGTCAATATTATTGATGCACCATCTGCTAAAACTAAACCAACGTTATTACTATTATTACCTTTTATATTTAAATTCTTGCCGGTTTTTGCTTCGCTTACATCAAACTCTTCTCCGTCAGATGTCATAACTTTTTCCGTAGGCCAGCAATCTGCAATATGATTTGCATCACAGCGTTTAGCTATTTTCAAATGTTTCTGTAATTCATCCACAAATTCGTCAGTAGAATTATAACTTCCATTTAAAAGCCCCAGAGCTTTCATTTTATCAGTTGCCTGAGTAATTTTATAAGCAATATTTGCCTGTCTAGATGAATTTACTCGTTCAGTAATATTTGCAATTATTGTTGGTAAAACAATAGCTGCGACAACTCCGATTATGCCGAGGGTAATTAAAACTTCAGCTAAAGTAAATCCGGAGTTTAATTTAAGCTTCAGGCTATGTGCAAAAATTTCTGTAAAAGTAACTTCTTTTTTCATAATAACTCCATTCTGTAAATATTTACTACAAATATATTGATGATATACCCTAATAATAGAATATATACACAATTATAGTATATTATTCCCAATAAATTGTCAATATTAACAATAATTAGTAGAATCTTACAAGGAGATATTATGACTGCAAGAGAATTTGTTAAGATTTTATTGGCAAAAGAATGTATAACATTAAAAGAACTAGCAAAATTAGCTACTGAAAACAGCGACAAAAAATATACATTAGACGGACTTTCACATAAAATGAGATTGGGTACATTACGATTCAACGATGTAGAATACTTTGCAAAACTTTTGGGATATGAAATTGTTCTAAAAAAATATCAAGATGAAGATTAATATTAAACACTTATATCTACAAGATATGTACCAATAATACAATATTTTAGTTTATAACTTTAAAATGTTTGATAAATCTTGAACTCGACATTAGATTTGAATTTTCGACTTCAACTTTGTGAGCCGCAATAATAGACTCATTATCAAGGTTTAAATTTTCATCACGATAAAATATGCCTGCTTTTGTTTTTATAAGCCCTAAATCGTATTCTGAGAGGTCATACTTTATAAATGCTTTGTTTTTAGTAGCAATAGTGCCGGTAAATTTCTTTGCGCTATCCGAATAAATTTTTCCAACCTGAAATCCGGCATTTAAAAATGCATTTCTAACAAGTGCAGAGTTGGAGTATGTTAAAATCATACCATTGTCTTCTAAATGTTCAAAAAGCAGTTTAAAAAAATCTACAGTCCAAAGACAAGGGCATTTTGTAGGTGTAAATGCATCTAAAAATATGTAATTATATTTATTTGTATCATTTAAGATTGCGCATCTGGCATCCTTTATACTTAACTTAAAATCAAAATCAAGCCATTTAAGGATATTTAAATACATTTTATAGCTATTGGATAGATGTCTATAATATATATTATGTAAGAAGGTGTTTATCTTCTTTAAAGAGGTATGAATAGACTCCTCATTTCGATAAAATTCAAACAATCGGCGTATATTTTTATCAAAAAACACTGAATATTGTTTTTTATTTAAAAGCTCCATTATATCATTATCAATATATTTATGTATTTTTTCTAATAATAAAATATTTACTTCTTTATTTAATTTGAACTTTGTTTGGATGTTATTTGATAACATCCGTTTAATTTTTTCATTTTTAAATATTAATTTATTATTTTTTATATTTGTTTTATTGCTTATAAAAAATGGAGATAAACATGCTAAATTTTTATCAGTGTCTATAGCATGTATAAAAATTTTACATTTTTTATTATCGGTATCTATCTTATTGTTATATTTGATATTATTGCTATCTATCGATTCGTTATAGTAAAAATCTATTAAATAATTTAAAAAACTTTTTGTGTTGTATCCAATTCCAAAACAAATATCTAAAATTTTTATTTCATTATTTTCTGAAAAATATTTTTCAAAATTTGCAGGTAAAATAAATTTTTCATATGCTTCAGTTAATGCACCATACACTGAATGATAAATATCATCCGCGTCCGGTGAAAATAGTCCTACAGAACCATCATTTGTAAAATATGGGTATAACTTATACATACTGCTATTATATAGTCAAATTAAAGGAGTTCAAATTCTTTAAATATCTTCATTTTTGCTATTTTTTATATTTTTGATATAATGTATTAGTAATATATGGAATTTTTAAAATTATGAAAATAAGTGTAAAAGTACCGGCTACAACAGCCAATTTGGGTGCCGGATTTGATTCTTTAGGGATGGCATTGCCTATTTATAATACAATAACTATTGAAGAAACAGTTTTACCTGGAACCGGTATTGAAATAAATGTTATAAAAAATGATGTATTAGATGATTTAAGTCTTGAACATATTCCGATGGATGAAAACAGCCTAATTTACAAGGCTGTAGAACTCTTATACAATTCAATCGGACAAAATCCAAGTGAACTTAAAATCACAGTACAGTCTCAAATTCCTGTTGCAAGAGGGCTTGGAAGCAGTGCCTCTGTTATTGTAGGCGGTTTAATGGCGGCAAATGAGCTTTTAGGTCGTCCGGCTGATGAAGTAGCACTATTATCAATTGCGGCAGAAGTTGAAGGGCACCCTGATAATATTACTCCGGCCTTTGTAGGAGGATTGGTTATGTCATCTTTAGAAGATGATGGACGTGTAATTTATAGAAAGCTTGAATGGCCGCAGGAATGGGATATAACAGTTTGCGTACCGGATTATGAACTTTCTACAGATATTTCACGTTCTGTGCTGCCGCAAGAAGTTGAATTAGCTGATGCTGTATTTAATGCAAAACGTATGGGCATGTTCGTTCAAGCGGTTAACACTAAAGATGCTGAACTTATGAAGTATGCTTTGCAAGATAGATTGCATCAACCGTACAGGATGAAACTTGTTCCCGGACTTGATAAAATAATTGAAAATTTGAAACATGAAGAAAATGTACTCGGATGTGTACTTAGTGGTGCTGGTCCGGCTATTGTGATTATTTCTCAAAAAAATAATCTGGATAAAATAAAATCTATTGTTAAAGACACTTGGGAAAGTTTGAATGTTAAAGTTAATATAATGACTTTACCGGTAGAAAAACAAGGTGCTCAGATTATTAATGAATAATAAAGAAGGCTCCCTGGGGAGCCTCTTATATTTATTAACCTTGTCCTGTGTAATCCGGCTGCAAGCTCTTTGCGCCATCTTTTTCTTCTTGTTTTTTCGCATCGTATTCTGCTTTTGCAATCTGCAATCTGGATTCTAAGCTGTCTTTTTCGCTTTGTAAATCTTCTTCTAAATCTTTTAATGCATCTAAATCGGCTTGTTCCTGCATTTCATGCATATTTTCCCACCTTGTCATCGCTTGAGTATATTGCATTTGAGCTTGTTGCTGTAAAGTACTATATGCAGTAGAAGCCGCTGACATTATAGACATGTCTTTTGTTGAACCAAACAGACCTAAACCTGCATTGCTCATGTCAGCACCATTTACAGCCAGACCAAACATATTGCCGTATGCAGCAAATTGATTTGCTAACTCTTCATTACCACCGGCTGCAGCTTTCTGCATATAATTCTGCAAGCCGACACCGATAAACATTCGCATTTGATTTTGCATCTGAAGTTTCATGTTACGTTCTTGAGATTGATACATCTTTTGTTTTTGATGCATGTCTCTAGTAACACGACGGATACGTCTATTAACGCTGGTTAACTGGTGCTGTATATCCCGCACCAGCCTTCCGGCTTGCAATTTTCCGTATGCGCCTGATAAGAAACCCATTGCTTTATCCTTTGTGTTTAGTCCTCGTAAATATATAAAGTATTATATACTCGTATAATTGCCTATTTATATAATTTTGTTAACAAATTGTTACAAAATTAATTAATGTAAAAATTTCTTTGAAAATAGTTTTGTGCTAAAATAAGAAAAAAAGGAGTATGGTTATGGGACAAACTTTGGCTGAAAAAATTATATCAGAACACGCAGGAAAATCCGTAAAAGCAGGAGAACTAGTTATTGCAAATGTGGATGTTACGGCTGTTCAAGATGGCACTGGTCCATTAACTGTTCAAGAATTTAAAAAACTTGGAAAATCAAAATTAAATAATCCTCAAAGAACAATTTTATTTATTGACCATGCTTCTCCAAGTCCGAGAAAAGAACTTTCAAATACACATACAGTATTAAGAGAATTTTCTAAAGATTATGGGGCTGTATTATCTGATGTTGGTGCCGGAGTTTGCCACCAGAGACTCGTTGAAACTTTTGTAAACCCTTGTGAAATACTAGTAGGGGCTGATTCTCATACTTGTACCTCTGGAGCTTTAGGAGCATTTGCCACAGGAATGGGTTCTACTGATATTGCAGTAGCAATGGCTTTGGGTAAAACCTGGTTAAAAGTTCCGCAAACATATAAAATCGAAGTTACCGGTAAATTTAAAGAAGGAATTTGTTCAAAAGATTTAATGCTTCATTTAATCGGCATGATTGGCGCTGACGGAGCTACATATAAAGCTTTAGAATTCTGTGGAGACACAATTGATAATATGTCTATGTCAGAGCGTTTTACCCTGGCTAATATGGCTGTAGAGGCCGGTGCAAAAGCTGGATTATTTGTCGCTGATGAAAAAACTCGTGAGTTTTTAAAATCCCGGGGTCGCGAAGATAAATTTAGAACTTTAAAACCGGACATTGATGCTACTTATGAAAGAGTAATTAAGATTAATGCTGAAGATATTACTCATACTGTTTCTTGTCCTCATACTGTTGATAATACAAAAACTGTTGAAGAATTGAAAGATGTCAAAGTTAATCAGGTTTTTGTCGGAACATGTACTAACGGCAGAATTGAAGATTTACGAACAGTTGCTTCTATATTAAAAGATAAAAAAATAAATCCGGATGTTAGAATGCTTATTTGTCCGGCCTCTAAAGATGTATATCTTCAAGCACTTTCAGAAGGCTTAATCTCAATATTTGTAGAAGCTAATGCAACAATTTTACCTCCCGGATGCGGTCCATGTGTAGGTGTTCATGCTGGAACTTTAGCTGATGGTGAAGTCTGCCTTGCTACTCAAAACAGAAATTTTCAGGGTAGAATGGGAAATGTTGAAGGTAAAATATATCTGGCTTCTCCTTATGTCGCCGCTTTTACTGCAATTAACGGATATATATCCGATAAATAACAAAGGTATTTACATACTGGGGACTTATATATAAGAGTCCCGTTATGCTGAACTTGCCTCCTTTTCCCAAAATCTATTGATTTTGTGGAAAATGTGTCCTCTTGGAGTGGTTTCAGCATCTCTCATCTATGAGACCCTGAAACAACTTCAGGGTGACGTATAGAGGTGATTTTGGTGTAAACTTGTATATAAGTTCATATCTTGCCTATTTACACATATTATAAATTATGCTATTATAATAGACGATGTAGGTAATTCAGGAAGCATGGTATGAAAAAGAAATTAAAAAACAAAGTTAGTCTTTCATTAGGTAAAAATGTTAAAAAGCTCAGAAAGCTTAACAACATGAAACAGCAAGAGCTTGCAGAAATGATAGGTTTTGATGTTAAGTCATTAAGTCTTATTGAAAACGGTACCGGTTTTGCATCTGCTAAAAATATTGATAAACTGGCAGAATCGCTTAATGTCCCTATTTCTGATTTATTTGATGATGTTAGTGATATTGAACCGGAAAAAGCATATAACAATCTTTTGAGAAATCTGGAATTTATAAAAGACAATACATCTAAATTAAATACAGTAAATTTAGTTGTCAAAAGTTTATTATAGCAAAAAATTTTTTGTTTGATTTTTCTTTAATTAAGGATTGAAATTCCTATAAGTTTTGTTATCATGTAAAATGAAAGGGTAATATATGCAAAATTTAAAGATTAAAGAAATTTCTCGTTTTGTAGAAGGCAATGTATCTAAAACTCGTCTTATTATCAGTGAAAATGGAAAAGATACAGAAATTATTTTGTCTGGTGACGGCAAGTTAAAAGTCGCAGTTGAGGCATAAAAAAGACCCATTTAAGGGTCTTTTTTTATTGCTTTAATGAATTTATATTAACTTCTTTTGGATCATATTGGATAATCAATTTCTTTGGAATGTTGAAATTACTGCCATTATCAAATGAATTCAACTTAATACCAGGAAAATCTTTCATAGTTTGAGGAATTTCATTATCATATAATACCATATCTGATTTATTAACAATTGCAGAAATACCATTTGAAGCATCTACTCCTTGAAATCTTTCACCAATAGAATTATCAACAGCTTCCGGTTCAATTACGAAATCCAGTAAAATTTTTGAATTTTTAGCAATTGTACCTTGAGTACCAGAGGCAGCTTGAATTATTTCAACAAGTTTTGCCGGATAATTTCCTTGAATTTCAAAAACTTCATTATGGAAATTCTGGTATTTTACAGGTAGAAATACAAATCCATTATTTGAGGCATTTTGTATTTGACCTAATACATAAAAACCTTCATGAAGCATAACTTCTTTATTTAATCTTACATTAGATAAAATTTTAACCAACAATGTTTGCGGAGGATTAGATACTGAATAATCCTGCAAGGTTAAAACCGGTGTAGTTTTTGCTAATGCCGGCACTGACAGCCCCATTAATAATGCAAATATTGTGAATATCTTCTTCATAGTAATAATCTCCAATTTTTATAATAGGATAATAACATAATTTTCAAATTCAGTCAATTATATAAATTTTATATATCTTTAGAAGGCAATTCTTCGTACTCATAATTAGGCAAGTTTTCTTCTTCTGATTTTCTGGTTTTAAAATTTAATAAAAAAGTTTGATCTTTTTGGATTACAATTTCTCCGCCTTTTTCAACTAAAGAAAGGGGTGAACTTTCATAAACAGAATTCGCACTTGATTTTAATCTGTTATCCTGTTCATTTTTAACTGCACCTTCAACGGCACTATAAGCCATAGATAATCCTTTAACAAAATAATTACCGACACCTAATGCCGCAGATTTAGCCATATCAGCTTTATTCAGTTTGGTAGTATATTTTGCCGGATAATTATCTTTAATCTGGACAATTTCACCGTTATCTTTTTTTATTTTTTGAGGTAGAAAAGTAAATCCGGCATCGCGTTTCAATCTTTTCGGATCAGTAACATCAACAATTTCACCTTCAACAATATCGCCGGCTGTAAAACTTAAATTTTCATCAAGTTCAATATCTTGAAGAATTGTTATAGACAGTGTCTGAGGCGGATTTTCCGTTGAAAAATCAGCATGTGATTGCACAGGTATTGTTTTTGCTAAAACAGGTGATGAAAATAACAACAGCATTATAAACAAAATAAATTTTTTCATAATTACTCCACTTTTGAATTTTCTAACATTGGTTTTAAATATTGACCGGTAAATGATTTTTTGCATTTTGCGACTTCTTGCGGTGTACCTTGGGCAACAATTTGACCGCCGCCAACACCGCCTTCCGGGCCTAAATCAATTATATGATCAGCTATTTTTATAAAATCAAGATTGTGTTCAATAACTAAAATCGTATTTCCTTGATCTGCCAGTTTTTGCAAAATTTTAATTAACTTATCTAAGTCATACCAGTGAAGTCCAACAGACGGTTCATCTAGCAGATATAATGTTTTACCTGTAGAACGTTTGTTAAGCTCAGAAGCTAATTTGATTCTTTGTGCTTCTCCACCGGATAAAGTTGTAGCACTTTGTCCTAATTTCATATAATCCAGTCCAACATCATAAAGAGTTTGCAGACGGGATTTTATAGCCGGAATACTATCAAAAAATTCCAGAGCTTCTTTTACGCTCATCTCCAGAACATCGGCGATAGTTTTGCCTTTATATTTAACTTCTAAAGTTTCTCGATTATATCTTTTCCCTTTGCAGACATCACATTTTACGTATACGTCTGATAAGAAATTCATTTCGATTTTTAAAACACCGTCACCCTTACAAGCCTCACATCTGCCGCCTTTTACGTTAAAACTAAATCTGCCGGGCTTATATCCACGTAGTTTTGCCTCATTTGTTTTAGCAAATAATTCGCGAATATGGGTAAATAAATCTGTATAGGTTGCCGGATTAGAACGCGGAGTTCTGCCAATTGGCGACTGGTCAATATCAATAATTTTATCAATATTTTCAAACCCTGTAATTTCATCAATACCTTGAGGTTTAGGTTTATTTCCGCGAAGTTTGTGAATTGCATATTCATAGACCAAATCTTGCATTAAAGTCGATTTTCCGGAGCCAGAAACGCCTGTAAGGCAGACAATTTTACCTAAAGGAATATCAACATCAATATTTTTAAGGTTATTTAAATGAGCATTTTTAACATGTAAAAACTCACCATTCCCGTCTCGAATTTTTTTAGGAATAGGAATATATTTTTCACCGCTTAAATATTTACCGGTAATAGAGCCTTTAGCCTTGATAATATCATCAACAGTACCGGCCGCAATTACTTTTCCACCCATAATACCGGCTTTTGGACCGATATCAACCAGATAGTCGGCATTGCGAATTGTATCTTCGTCATGTTCAACAACAATAAGCGTATTGCCTAAGTTTCGGAGTTTTATAAGAGTTTTAATAAGCCTGTCATTATCACGTTGGTGCAAACCAATAGAAGGTTCATCTAATACATACAAAACACCTGACAAACCGCTTCCAATTTGAGTGGCAAGTCTTATTCTTTGCGCTTCACCGCCCGATAAAGTTCCTGCTCGGCGGGCTAAATCAAGATAACTTAATCCTACATCTTTTAAAAATCTCAAACGTGCTCTAATTTCATCAAGAATTTGTTTAGCAATATGCATTTGAAATTCATTTAGTTCTAGATATAAATCTTCTATGAATTTCAATTCATCATCAATTGACATTAGAGTAAATTCATAGATATTTTTATCTTTAATTCTCACAGCAAGCGGGAATGGTTTTAATCTTGCTCCGCCGCATTTTGGACAAGGAATAGTTGTCATGTATTTTTCAATTTCTTCACGCCAATATTCCCCGTTAGACTCATTATAACGTTTTTCAAGATAAGGAATTACACCGTCATAATCTCTGTATTTTGTTTCATAACGATGAGTACCAAACCTCATTACATGGAATTTAATTATATCTTTGCTGCCGTAAAGTATAATCTTTTGCTCTTTCTCAGTTAAATCTTTAAATGGTTTGTTCATATCAATATCGAAATGAGCACAAACTGATTTTAAAACATCTTCGTAAAAATGAGTAGAAGTCTTTGACCATGGATAAATTGCGCCGTCTTTAAGGGATTTAGTTTTATCAGGAACAATTAAATCCGGATCAATTACAAAATCTGCCCCAAGACCGGAACATTTATCACAGGCTCCATAAGGAGCATTAAATGAGAAAATTCTTGGTGCAAGTTCTTCAAAACTCAAATTACATTTAGGGCAGGCTAATTTTTCACTATAAATAATTTCCGAAATTTCCCCTCTACCTCTGGGAGAGGGGGTAGGGGTGAGGGTTTTATCTCCGACAATATCAACAACAGCCACTCCATCAGCTTTTTTTAAAGCAATTTGAACACTGTCTGCAATACGAGATTGTGCGCTTTCTTTAACAACAATTCTGTCAATAACTACAGAAATATCATGTTTTTTCGTTTTAGCGAGTTTTATTTCATCTTCATCAAGATTATAAATTTCGCCATCGACTTTAACCCGAACAAAACCTTCTTGACGAAGTTCTTCAAAAGTTGAAGAGAATTCGCCTTTTTTACCTTTTGCAACAGGTGCAAGAATTTGGATTTTTGTACCTTCGCCTAGTTTTAAAATACTATTTACAATTTCGTCAATAGTTTGAGGTTTAATAGGTTCGCCGCATTCAGGACAATAAGGAGTACCGACACGAGCATACAAAAGTCTTAAATAATCATATATTTCAGTAACAGTTCCGACAGTAGAGCGCGGATTGTTGCTTGTAGATTTCTGGTCAATAGAAATTGCAGGTGATAATCCATCAATATATTCGACATTAGGCTTATCCATTTGCCCTAAAAACTGTCTGGCATATGTAGAAAGACTTTCAATATAACGTCTTTGACCTTCAGCAAAAATTGTATCAAACGCAAGGGAAGATTTTCCGGATCCGGAAACGCCTGTAAAAACAATCAGTTCATTTTTCGGCAGTTTCAAAGATACGTCTTTAAGGTTATGTTCCTTTGCTCCTCTAATAGTAATTGTATCTAACATAACTACATTATGACATGTAAAAAAATGAATTTCAAACATGTGCCAAAGGCACTTTCCCACCAGACATTGGTATAATTTATAAGGTAAATTTAGAATATAGCAAAGCCACTTTCCCATCAGGCATTGGTAAAATATATAAGATAACTTTACATGTGCCAAAGGCACTTTTACATCAAATATTGATACATCTTTCCTGACGTCATTGCGAAGGAGCCGTATCTTTTAAGTCTTCACCGATATTTACCGACAGGGCTACGTGCGTAAAACATGTACCAGTACCTTTTAAGTTTTCTCCGATATTTATCAACAAGGCTACGTGCGTAGCACACGATAAGAACTTATCGACCTATCGTCTTAACGTCTTAGAGACTGATAATACCCCTCACCCTAACCCTCTCCCGCAAGGGGCGAGGGAAAAGTATTTTATGAACGAAACTCGTTATATGCTGTTAAATCCTCTGGAAAATCCTCTGGAAAATCCAAATTTTGCCAGATAGCATCACTATAGATTACGCCATCTTTATTGAATACACTTGGATTATTTTTTATTAAGTCAGCAAGCAAGCTTTCAGGATTATAATCTGCCGATTTAAACTTACCACTCATTAATTCATCTAAAACCTCTTGAGCAGTAGACATTCCATTAAATTTTGCAGTTTGAGCATCATCCGGATTTACTTTCTGATCTTTCCAACCTTTAGTCATGCTAATACGATGTCTTTCTGTAGGTCTTTTAGGTTTTACAACATCCGGTTTTGGAGCCTCTGTTTTAGTGAAAGTTCTTTTTTCAGCATCAAATTTATAATACTCCCTAGATTCTCCGCTGCCTGTCGAATAAATATTTTCCTTGCCGGAATAATCATACGTTTTTCCCGTAGATGAATTTTCACCGCCATCAACATTAATAAAGAACGGGTGAGTATCATCATTTGCATAAGTATATTCAAAAGAATGCTCGCCCCAGACTTCTGATGTAACTCTATTTTTATCATCAACTTTAAATTCATCAAGCAACATTTTATCATTCAATCTGTAATGCGAATTATCTGTATTATCAAGATAAGTTCCATCCTCTTGCAAATTTAGAGTCTGTGTGATATCTCCGGTTCTTACAGAAATTACACCCGGCTTAGCATTAGCAGCATCACTATCATATTGATTATATTTTAAAACTGTACGCTCACCAAACTGGTCGTCTATTGCCTGTCGAAGCATTTGACCTTTTGGATTATAACTAACTATTCCGTCATCACCGCTATAAGTTGATTTTAATTTTTGCGGCTCTCCATCCATATTAATATATTCGTGTTTGACAGTCACAGTTTCACCGGCTTGCGTTGCAGAGGTTTGAGTGAACGCTTTACCATCTATAGTATCATCTTTAAATTTCAATTCATAAGTATTTACACTTTCACCAACGGCTTTTTGGTACGCTTCCATAAAATCTCTATAAGCTTTATATTCGCCTTTAAAACCGGCATTTCTCAAGCTTTTGCGATTAATATGTCCATCATTATCGCCATCAGCTTTGTGGTAAGCATTCATAATTGAAACTTGCTCATCAATATCAAGCTTGCCCGCTGATCCGGCGTCATTATTGGTGTTATATTTATTGAATATTTGAGTAATTCTATCTATTTTTTTCTTGTCTTTAACCTTATCTAATCCGGATGTAAGATCCTGCAAAGTAAGTTGTTTAGCGACATTGTTATTTATGTCAAAACCCATAATATCTCCTTTAAAACAGGGGAAATATTTCCCCCTGTTAAGTTATTGTAATTTGTATTTTTCATTGAACTCTTTTTTATCTCCATCAGAAATGATATTTTCTTCATCAGCCATTCTGACAAGTTCATCCAAAGCTTCTTCTTTCTGCTTTTGATTAAGTTTGTCATTTGACAATATTTTATCAGCAGAACCTCCGAGCCATTTAACTGTAGAATCTCGATATACACCAAAATTTTCTCTATCTTCATGACCCAGCATATCAGAAAGTGTCTGACGTTTTGCCTGAAGAACATTGTTATATTGTACTGCTTGTCTGGTTTCTTTATGTTGCGTTCTATTGTCTTTAATTCCTCTATCTACTTGTCTCGTAGTATGCTCTTTTATATCATCACGAGCATCATCTACTCTGCGAAGAGTAGTATTTGGATGGTAAAAATCTTTTCCATCTGTTGTTTGTTGTACCTGATCATATTCTAGATAGCAATTGTCATCATCAACCCCATGGAATACGCGCATGTTGTGAAGATTTTTGCCAACTACACTATCTTTATCTGCAACGACAAAGCCATTATACAATACACGATCTCCGTCTGCATTTTTAACAGTGTAACCTTCGAGATCTACTCCAAGTGCTCCAGACACATTTCGAGTAACACCTTTAATAATATTTTCACCAACTTTAGTCTGATGCACTCTGTTTATTGCAGCTTGACGACGAGTTTCTGCCCGGCCTTTTTTACCTTCATCTTTTACGACAGCTTGTGTTTCAGCCTCTCTTTGATCAGTATTAGCATTAACATCATTAATAATCTGATCACCTTTTGTTTCAATTGTAGTTTTAAGTCCAGCTTGACGGTTATCAGCTGCGACTTCACTTTGAACAAATCTGTCATCAGCATTTTCTTCCATCTCTCTCAAAAAGTTTTGCATACCCATATCTCTTGCTGCAGAACGAAAAGCATATAATACGTTATTACATTCAGCTCTATATAACTGTAAATCGCCACCCCTTGATGATTTAGGCAACGATTTAAGACACTCACTTGCAAGAGCTTTAAGTTGAATATTATCACCACACTCAGTTAAAATTTGCCTTGCACAATCATTGTACATTTTAGCGACACGTTCTTTAGTTTTGGCAGAAGTTCTAATTCCTGCCTCCCCTTGAGCCGCTTTAACATCTTCTTTAGTAATTTTTAATCCGGAAGCTTCAAAAGCCTCCTCAGAAGTCTTAGCTTTCGCTTCTTTTAAATCAATTTCCGGCGATTGCCCCCCCCCCCCCGAACGCTTGATTTAGCTGGGATTTGAGGGGTTTGTAATGGATTTTGTCCATCAACTCTTAAATCTGACATTACAACCTCACTTTCTTTTTTTTTGTACACTTTATTAAAGTTTTTCTGTCAAATACTTTTTCAAAATTAAATATTTTTGTAACATTACTTAAAAAATGTTACTCTATTAATCGACATTTTCCCAAAAAACTTTAAAATTTAACTTATTTATATTAAAAAATGTTACAAAAGTTATTTTAATGTAAGGTTATAACTGTTGAGAATAAGGCTTTTCAGTAAATCTACAGGCGCTTTTGCAATTTCAACTTTTATCCAGTGAGTTTTGTTCATGTGCCAGGCTGGAGTTATAAACTCATATTCATCTCGTAAAATTGCAGAATCTATAGGAGAACATTTAAGATTAATAAATAGTTTATCCTCTAAGTAAAAAATCAAAGCAAACCATTTATTATTATTTTTATGTCTAATAACAGCATACTGTTCATACTGCTTATCTTTAAACGGATAAGTCTCAACAGCACCTTCAAGCTCTAAACATAATTTTACAAGTGTTTCTTTTTTCATAGAATTAGTATATCATAATATTTTGAGATATAAAATAGTCAATTCTATAGATTAATAGTAGTAGGGTAGGATAAGTAATAACTTTTCAATGAATAATAAGTGGCTTAAAACTGAACTGGCATAGCATACATCTTTTTTGTTTAAAAATGTCGACGGGGGACTTGTCTTGCTGCGCCTCGCATTAAACGGCAATTCCGCATTTTGTTTTCAGAAACTTTGTTTCTTCCAAACAAAAGTGCTTCAGCCTCTGCTCGGCTTGCGCTGAACCCCAAAAGGGATTCGCGTCCTACCCATACTATAAAAAGTATCTAGAACTAAAGTCCAAATACTTTTTATGGTGTCGACGGGGGGACTTGAACCCCCACAGCTCTCGCCACATGCACCTCAAGCATGCGTGTCTACCATTCCACCACATCGACAAATTAAATTTTCATTGTACACTCTTATATTAGCATAAAAATATTTCTAATTATTAGACAATTCTATTAATTTTTGTAAATATTAAAAATATTTGTAGCAAAAATTTTTTTTTCAAGTTTATATATATTGTAATCTAATAGGAGTATAAATATGTTAACAATTAATCCAGTTAATCAAAATAACAAAACAGCTTTTGAAGCAAGTTTAAGAATCAAGAAATTAAATAATTCTCTTCCGTTTTCTAACCAAGAATTAAAAACTATAGAAGATATATTTGAACGTAATACTAAAAATATTTCTGGAGAATTAGAACTCGTTTCTTCAAAACGATTAAAAATTAACTCTGTGTATAATACTGAAAGATTTTGGGAAATGAATTTTAAAAACAAAAATTATGAAGATTTTATCAAGGGATACATGCCAAATATATCTAAGAATGTTGAAAGTTTTGCTAAACAAGTATCACAATTTCTTGAAGTATTTAAAACCAGAGAAAATAATGTTTCAAAGCTAAAAGATATTCAATCAGCTCTTTGTTTTGGTACTGATCAAAAACTTAAATCTATGGGCATGACCTATTCTAATAGCGCTATAAAATATTAATACAAATCTTATAATAACTATTAAATTCTATTAATTTTTGTAAATATTAAAACTAGAGTAACAAAATATATTTTTTAACTTTAATATATATTGATGTAAAAAAATAAGGAGTATAAACATGTTAACAATTAATCCAGCTAATCAAAATGATAAAATAACTTTTAATGCGAAATTAAGAATAGAGAATTTTGATAATCCTCTTTCTTTTTCTAATCAAAAATTAAATGCTATTCAAGATGTATTTGAACGTAATACTAAAAAAATTCCCGGGGAATTGAAACTTATTTCTTCAAAAATGTTTACTCCCTTCGCCGAGAAGGACGCTAATGCATTCTGGGATTTGAAATTTACCAATAATAATTTTGAAGATTCAATTAAGGGCTATATGCCTCATATACCTGATACTGTTAATGGTATTGTAAAACAATTGGAAAAATTTTGTAATATTTTCAAAACAAGAGAAAATAGTTTTAATACAATTCAAAAAGCTAAATCTGAACTTACAACTGGTAGTCGTATCTCAATTATGTCTACAGGAATGAAAAATGCTAGTTTTACCAATCTTTTAATAGATGTATAAACTAAACTTAACAAAAATTTAATGCATTGTGCTAATAAAAAGTTTTAATTTTAATTTCCAATAACTATCGTTTATTTTAGGATGAAAATTCTTGAATTTACTGTAATTTTGTTGAATATGTGAAAGCAATTTCATGTATTCAGCAAAATATTCCTGCTTTAAATCATCTTGAAATTTTGCTAGCCATGATGTCGCTTTTGAAAAATAATGGTTTATAAAGATATCTTTATAATCATCAATTTTCCCAGTTTTAAACAAAACTTCTTCAATACCGTAAAAAACGTATATTGGAGAAAAATTTTTCTTTTTCTTAACCGCAGTTACGGCACCTTTTCTATTTTTTCGATAACAATATAGATTTTCCGGCAAAAGTACTATTCTTTCTGCCATTATCATTGAATGGAAAAATGGCAATTGGTCTTGCCCAACTTTTATTTCTTGAAATTTTATATCATTTTTAATTAAAAAATCTTTGCGATAGAGTTTTGTCCAGGCTGTTGATGGGAACTTAAAAATATCTTTTTTAATATCGTTTGCTGAAAAAATTCTATTTAAGTATTTTTTAGAAAGCTTATTTGCAGAGTATCCTCCAATTTTACCAACACCTTCATAATATGAAAGTCCGCCAAATATAAGAATATCTGTTTTTAATTCATCGGCTTTATCAACCATTTTTTGCAAAGAATTTTCTTCCAGCCAATCATCACCATCTACGAAATAGACGTATTCTCCGCGGGCAATAGAAAGTGCAGTGTTTCTAGCGACACCGGAACCTTCATTA
Organism: uncultured Candidatus Melainabacteria bacterium; assembly: GCA_949915775.1. Classification (GTDB taxonomy): domain Bacteria; phylum Cyanobacteriota; class Vampirovibrionia; order Gastranaerophilales; family Gastranaerophilaceae; genus Stercorousia. The sequence goes on from CATLEG010000017.1 coordinate 27,091, forward strand.
GCTTTATCAATAATTGTAATACCTTGTGTTTTATATTTTTGTATTACCTCTAAAGAACCATCTGTTGAGCCATCATTCACGCAGATAATTTCAAAATCTTTAAATGATTGATTATAAATAGTTTCCAGACAATTCGCAATATAATTTTCTATATTATATACAGGTATTATTATTGATAATTTGACCATATATGAATTTTAACATAAATAATGGGATTTATATACAAGTTTATACTAAAACTTCTAATTTGTGTCATTCTGAGGTGCCAAAGGCACTCTCCCATCAAGTGTTGGTATAATTTTAAAGCGTCATTACGAGTAGCGAAGAATCTATGCAAAAAAGAGATTCTTCGGACTAAAGTCCTCAGAATGACAAGTCACGTCATTCTGAGCGAAGCGAAGAATCTCAAAAATAATA
>CATLEG010000018.1 GCA_949915775.1 uncultured Candidatus Melainabacteria bacterium
TTTTGCTCATCTTTTTGCTCACGATTGGGGCGGTTGCTGCGGCGATTATAGACATGATGAGCAGCACTATCATCATTTCCATCAATGAAAATCCGGTTTGTTTCACGTTCTCTTCCTTTCTATTCCTATTTTGAAGAGCATTGAATGTAACACAATACTCATTGTGTTACATGTGCTACGCACGTAGACCGTCTTGCCCAGTTGGGATAGGTATTACAGGCTTGGCGCTTTTTGGCTGGTTTTGGGCCTACAAGGGGGATGAATGGAAAATTTGCCAAAAATGAAACACTGGATATAGTTGCTTTTTAAGCAGCATGATAGTATAATGTAACACAATGAGTATTGTGTTACATTACATGTTACAAAATTATTTAAAGAATACTAGATTTTACCCTTAATCTTATCTGCGATTTTCTTGCATCTAATCTTGTCAACTTCTTCCAACACTGCCTGTACCGGAACTTCCCACGCGCCGGCAGTCGGAGCCTGAAACGGCTTGATGCTCTTATACCATGCAATGTCATCGCCTTCGGTTTTAAACCAGCGCCACTCAACAATTCTGTTGAACAGGCCGAAAGTCTTAACTCCGAGTGCTCCGGCAAGGTTCATAACCCCGTTATCGGTTGTAACCATCAAGTCCATGTTCTTCATTGCGCAAGCCGTATCTTCCCAGTTTTTGAAAGTACGTCCGAGCCTGATTAGCTGCGTGTCCTCCGGAATCCTGTCCATCTGGCGAGTCAGGTCATCAACCTGGAAGCTGTAAACCTCAACATCAGGCAGGCGCATAAGCGGATACAGGTAATGAAGCGGGATATCACGGTCTGTCTCTTTTGAAGCAAGTGTACCCTCATATGCGATACCGATTTTTATCTTATCATTATCATTGATGTGCTGCTTTTTGTACGCATTAATCTTTGGTTTTGAAACCTTTAAATACCCCTGTGATTTTGGAATCGTGTTAGGCTGTGTTTCGCACACAATCGGTAAATCCATCATCGGGATATAGTAATCATAGCTTATTGTCGGAATCTGGTCTTCTGAATAAATATCTACTCCGAGTTTTGAGTCTTCAAAAAGCGAAATAAGCGGTTTTTGAACAACGAGCGACACTTTCGCGCAGCGTTTTTTCAAGTCGTCAAGGAATCTTACGAACATAATTGAGTCACCAAACCCTTGTTCAAAGTGTACAAGAATGTGTTTGTCCTTGATATCGACCTTCATGTTCCATCTTTTCTTTTTGTTGGTAAGAAGAGGTGGGAACGAAACATTTTTCAAATCCTCTTTCTGGAATCTGTGCTGCAAGAATTTGAATCCTTCTGAGAAGCGCTGGTGACGCACAAGGTAAGCGCCGTATGCGTGTAAATCTGAGTGGGTCGGATTCAGGTACATAAGCTTTTGGTAAAATTCATCAGCTTTTGCTACTTCGTCAAACTTGCCATATACGTAAGCGAGGTTCTTAACAACGATTCTGTTATTAGGCGCAAGCTCAAACGCGCGGGTGAGGTATTCAATCTGTTTTTCTTTGAACTTATCCTGATAGCAGGTTGAATACAGGTGACCCAGCATGTTGTAGATAGAATAGTTGTTTCTGTTCTTTTCAAGCGCTTTTTCGTAGTATTCGATAGCCTTCTTGTTGTCCTTGATATCAGTGTAGGTAAGGTCAGCAAGATAAACGTAAACATCTTCTTTGTCAGGAGAAATTTCTTCAAACCGTTTCAGGAATTTGATTGCCAAATCTGCGTTACCGATTTGTTTCATGCACAGGCCGATATTTTTGTAAATATTAATCGGGAATCCTGAAAACTTCATGATATCGCGGTAAAGCTCAATCGCTTCAACAAACTTTTTATCAGCCGCCATTTTTTGTGCGTACTGTGTTGCAAAGTTCATGTACTGGTTAACAACGCGCATTCTTTCAGGCTCGTCAAAAATATTCGGAATAACTTCGCGGTAGATTTCCAGGCCTCTATCAAAGTTATTGTTCCTGCAATGATATTCGGCAAGCGCAATATCCATTGAGTTTATCAAGTCTTTTGAATTATCAATCGGAATCTCTTTTTTTACAACCAAGCGTTTTGAAACCTGCATTTTCCCTCTCCTTTAGCATACTTTGATAAAATGATAGCATAGTATTTCGTTTTTTTGAATAATGGCGGGAAAAAATCGGTTATTTATATTAACAAAGATTTCATAGGTAAAGTAATTGGTACTATAACTAATGCTCTTGAGAATAATTATTTTCTTCATTTTAAATAATTTGAATACTCAAAATCATTTATCATTATTTCTCTATATCGGCAGTAATCACATTCTATTGCTAAATTATTTATCCAGGAACAATGTGATAGATGATTGAAAAATTCCTCTTTTAAATTTGGCATCAACTCAAAATTATTTAAATAATAATTATTAATCAAAAGTTTGAAATTTAATTTGGATTTTAATTTTATAATTTTATTTTTAAAGTACTTACAGTGATATAGCTGTAAAAATGTTATTATTGAAAATCTTGTTATATCAAATATCTGCTCAACCAAATCTTCATCATAACTGCACAACGGATTTTGGGCATGAACATACGCACAGCGAATTTCATATGCTTTGCGTATTATTTTTTTATTCTATTTTGTTGGTGATGAAGAATTGGGTTGAGCAGGAATGAACATCTTTCCGTAATCTGATGTATAACTTTATCAGAAGTTGTATTATACATAGCTTCTAATGCCAAGCAAGCATAGGCAATTTTGTGTGTAGGATGAATTTTGTCCAAAGCTTGTGAATAAAAATCCAATGCAACACTTAAAAATCCAATATTATCAAAATCTTTTTCGGCATTTTTTGTATAATAGGTACATAACTTGATTAACTTAGGTAATTCTGATATTAACTCATCAGGTACTGAAACAGGGATGTTGCCATAATAATTTTCTTTTTGTAGTTGTTGTATTGACTCTCCATCATCTCCAGTCTCTAAATAATTATTAATTTTCTTTATTCTTGCGCAATTTTTAAAAGCCAATTTTAACGCCAATGGAATGATATGTTGATTATGAGTTACCTCGCCAAAATCTTTATATTTATATGAATATTCAATAACACAATTTTCCTTGTCATAATCGGCGTCCCAATGACTATCGCTTATTCTTATTTCGTTAACTTTGGGTTTTCTCATAGTGATATCCGGAGCTAGTTTATATTGAAATTTTTTTAGTTTAATTCCAGAAATATAAAATATGTGTTTTTGGGTAGAATATGAATTTTCTAAATCATTGTTGTTAAATATGAATATTTGTGACAAAATTTTTCTGGAAGCTTTTTTATAAAAATACTTTTCTTTTTGTTCAATGGAATCAATTTTACATTTCTTACATAGGGATTCTAGGAAAACTCTATATTCAACATTATTCTTAAAACTTAAGCTTTGCAATTCTTTTATATTATCATAATTTTCAACAATATAATTAAAAATATATGAATGGTGGAAAATCGTGTTGAACATAATCTTAAAAAAATCATTAAATTCTTTTTCTAATACGATTTTTGAAGCCTCAATACTTTCTTCCAACTCCATAGGAGTATCATCACCATGCTTCCATTGATATTTCATAATATCAACAATTTCAGGAAAAATATCTTTAATAATTGAGGAAGATTTATTGCATTATCTCTAATAAGTGGTCAGCATATATGCTTTGCAAATCGTTTGGATTATCATTATTAACATATTCTTGTGCTGTCTTTATTAAATTATCCATGTTAATAAATATTTTTTGTTTTATTTGAATATTTTCGGAAGCATTTATCTGTTCTATATATCTTATAATAACAGCACATAGTAATTCACACTCATCTCTGGTAATATTTTCTTTAGCTTCCAGCTTCGCAAATATAGGATAGCAATGATTTATAAAAAAATCTAATACTACTGAATTTTGTGGCAAATCAAAAGAATTATTATACTCAATAAGTTCTAAAATTGTATCTGTAGGTAAATTCTTTGACTTATCATGGTTCAATAATTTACAAAAATGCTTATCGTATATAGTTGAGTTTATTGAATCAACTAATAAAATCATTGTAGCAATATTGTCCAGAAAGTCTTCATCGGATAGTTTTGTAAAAATTTCGGGGTTTGTAAATTTAATAATTAATTTTTCAAGTAATTCGTTTTCATTGTTATGGTCAATGCATTCATCATAAAGCCAGCATAGTTGCTCATAACAGAAAGAAAAATCAATTAGTGTTTCCCACAAATTATTTTTATCGCACTCATAATCTAAGAAATCAATAATAGAAGGGCTTTTAAATGTAATACAATAATCTTCATCTATATTTATAAAAAAACCGTCAAGAAAATGAAGAGCATTATTAAATGTTATGCCGCTCAAGTTTTCTCCAAACATAACAAATAGGGCTGATTTGACCGCTTTTTCAAGTGTAATAGAATCACCTTCGTATTTACCATTAAAAGTATATAAAGTATACAAAAAGGCTCTTTTTGTATTATCAAGTACTTCATAAAACGGGTGTTTCCATAATTCTGTAGGATTATCCAACAAAAATTTTGATAGTTGCTTGCAACAATTTGCGCAGCCTACTCCATGCGCTTTTAAATTATCAATATTTGTAATATACTCAATAATTCTAGGCGTATAATTCTTATGCAGAGCTATTGATTTAACATTTTTTTCTTTTAGAAGCTCTATTTTAAAATCATCAGGTAATTTTGATTCTATAATATGTTTTATATAAATTTCTTTTTTGATATCTAGAGAAAAATCACATTCTTGAATTTTTTGTGTTACAAAATTGGCACGATAAAATTTTTCGGATTTTGATTCTGCATCTTTTAAAATATAATCTCTTGATGTAAGAATAAATTTTTTATTATTATCATTTTTAATTGCTTCAATAAAATCAATTAAATTGTTATCTTCATTTCTCCTAAATGTTTCGAGTTGAGTAGAACCTAAAAAATCATCATAATAAAAAATTTGTTTTCTGTTTTCTTCTAAAAGATTCCATCCCTCATCTACATCAGAAATTGCAATAAATTCGTAGTCTTCATTTATATATTTCCATGATAAAACATTTGCTAAAGTAGTTTTTCCTAAACCTTGACTCCCTGTTATAATAATATAATTATTTTCCGCAAGTTTTTTAGAAGCCTTTATAAAACTATGAGTTTGTACAAAAATATTTAAACATTTTCTAATATTTTTCAATTTGTTTTTAGATTTGTTATGAGTTTGCCTATTAAGCAAATATTCAAGATAATCAGAATCTTTTATCCATAATTTTAAGTAATTTTTTTTGACTTGAGGGAAATCATTTAAAAGGTTATTGATAGAATTACAATCTATAATATCGGAAGAATCTTTAATATACCCGTCAAACAAGTCTAATATTTTTTGCTTATTATTAAGAGTTAAATCCAAAGATGTTACAAGAACATATCTTTTTGGATTAATACTTTTTACTTTTTTTAGTTCTTCTTTCTTCAATTTATTAAACAATACAGAGAAATTAGAATTCTTGTAGTGCTTGCATTGAACAACCATTTTATAATTATTGTCAACACTGTACAAACAATCTATACCTTGATCTTTTCCTGTAGCAAAAGTCTGCAAGCTTAAATTGAACTTTTTTTGCAAAAGGTCTCTTGTTAATAATTCAAATTCTTTATTGTCAAGTTCTTTTAGGTCGTACATATTACATTAGTTGTTTAAGCGGTAAGTCTTTTTTCTTTAATAAAGTATGACAAATACTTTATTAGACCTGATAATATATTATTTTTACCTGATTGTCAATAATATAGAAGAAATTCAAGAATATGTTTTACCAAAACTTAAAAATAAAATAACAAGGGCAAACCCTTGCTATTTTAAATGGTGGGTGTGGTGGGACTCGAACCCACGACCAATTGATTAAGAGAAATGTAAACCAAGGGGTAAAAGCTTTATCAATATTGCAAGACAGCGATTGACATTTTTCACAGTGTGTCATCTGTGTGCAAGTAAATTTAATAACAATGTGAATAAAAAACTATAATAATTAATTATTTTCTAATTCTGTTAATGTAAAATCTGAACCTAAATTATCAGCCAGTTCACTCAATAATTGAACTGGAGATATTCCCAGTCCTTCAGCAATTTTCCAAAATGTTGAGAGGTTTATATCCTTACAAACTCCAAGCTCTGCTTCTCTCCATGTTGATTTAGACATAGAAGCTTCTGCTGAAATTGAGTAAATAGTTTTATTCTGATTTTGTCTATGCTTTTTAATAACCTCACCAAGAGTTTTTATTAGCTTTTCTCTATTATTTTCAACAAAATCTTGCATAATTTAATTTTAGTGTTAAATTGAGATTACTAGATTGCCGTAGCAACCTAATAACGTAAGACTATTTTTATTTGATTATGAGAAAATACTTTAAATACTATTATATAATTTTACTATTCAGCTATTTAGGGGTAAATATTGTTCTTGCTTCAGAAAACAAATATCCTGCTCATCTATATAAAGAAGCCGTTTATCAACATAGTTGGTGCTGTGCAAGGAATGGTATTGAAGAGTATGAAAATAGTGACTTTACGAGAGTAGATTGCTTAACCTCTTCACATGCCGTGGAATTTGACTTTGCTAAAAAAAGGGCTGAAAGTATAGGACAAGCTTTGCATTACCAGTTAATGACAGGAAAAAGGGCTAAGGTAGTATTAATATTAGAGAATCCGGCTAGAGAAATGGTTTATTACTATCGTGTAAAACGATTAGCGGAAATTTATAATTTCGACGTTGAATACATGCCCCCTTGTGACTTAACTTTTAAGTAATTATGGTTGTAATTTTTAAAACTTCTATGTTATTATAAAACCTGTAAGGAGTGTGTATTATGAAAATAGCAGGAGTTAATTATAGTACAAGTTTCAGACAGCCAGCATTCCAAGCTGTTAATCAGAAATATTTGAAATGGGCTGAAAAAATGTACAAAGATAGGAGAACAATTACATCAGAATGGGTAGAATCACTAACAGATGATGTAATATTGTTTGGAGATGTATCTAAAAGTGATGCGATTGACACAATGAATGCAGTTAGAAAATATGTCAATCAAGGCAGCATGGAAGCGTTTGAAAATAGATTAAAGGCTATAAAAAACTCTTAACCTATTAATTTAGATATATTATTACCTGCAATAGCACCAAGTCCCATTCCAACAAGCGAACCAACTGGACCAAAGTATTTAGCACCAATGGCACCACCGTAGCCTATACCTGCAATTGAGCTGGTTAAATTAATTGCGGATTTTGCAGTAGCCTTTATTGCATTTTCTCCATCTGATATCTCTTTTATTAGATGTGCTGCTTCTAATCCTCCAAGAACTGCTGTGCCAATTTTTGTGGTTCTTGTCATGGCTCTTGCTGTTAATTCGCCAAATGTAGATTTTGTTATAAATTTATTTGCATTTATAAAAATAGGGTTTTGTTCTGTATGTGTAATGTTTTTAACTGTTGTATCAATAAATTTTTCATCTATATTATATTTTTCTGTCACTAATTTTCCAAGCTTTGTGTTCCACAGAGTTGTATCATTTTTAAATAGCCATTTTGCAAGTTTGGGGCAGGGGCTTGTCTTAGGGTTTACAAATTTATGTAAAAGTGTTCCTCTAAAAAATGAGAATGGGTGTTGTGCCACTTTATAATCATAAGATGGAGTAAATTTTTCACCGAGTGCAGAAGCTTTTATCTGTGCATAAGCTGATTTCATATCTCTCCAATCCTCCGGTGCGTTAAGGACTGCTAGTGCAACAAGCCCTGTTTCGGGAACAAAATCGGAATGTTCAACTTTATCCGGTACTCTCTCTACACGCCTAAAAGTTGGTATTATATCAAAGATTGAAGGCAGTTTGTTTTCTTTATCAACAGTATTTTTTACTTCCTCATAATCCTGCTGAATTTGAGGTAGTTTATCTATTTGGTTTTGATACATGATTGGATTAATTGTACACATTAAATTATCACCTTCAACACTTATATATATAAAGTCCATGCAAAAAACAAAATTGACATAATAGTATATTAATTTTTAAAATTTCTTTACAATTTCTTTTCATAAATATATAGTTATTTAATAATAAATTATAAGAAAAGGATTTTTGTTATGAAGGTTATAAATATTTCACTATTTAAAAAATTTTTTTATAATAAACAAGGGATAATGCCAAAGCATATTTCACAGACTATGGAATGCACAGATAAACCTATCATAGCAAATCTAAAAAGTTGGTATAAAGATGCTGGAGAAAAACTTAATGACATATTTCTTGAACAAACCATAAATAAAACTTCCACATACGTGTCTAAATACAATAAAGATGCTTATGAAAGATTACCACAAGTGATAAAAGATGCAATTAAACCTTCTGACGTATCATATAATGGACATATAAATCAAGATAAAATTAATGAACTGTGGGAAGCTGCAAAAAAGGCTCATAAGCCCGGAGTACATGGTATTGCCCCAGTTTTTCGAGGCGGAACCGACAATCCGCAAGAATTTTTGCCGAGCTATTTTGATACACATATGCCAATAGTCGGCATTGAGAAACCAGATATTGACTTAGTATCTTATGTAGATACTGCCCCAGAACATCTTGTTCCTGGTGGTGAAGAAATTGTCGGTGATATTGTTGATCATATTCAAGAGCAAGGTGACAATATCATTGAACATTTACTTGATTTAATTGGATAGATGTCAGTTATTTATAATTGAGATTGCCCTGCCAAATAGAATTTAGTAAAGTATATAATGTATTTTTCGAACTATTTTGTAATATGATTTTTTTTAGCAATGGAAGTTTTTTGTACGGGCTAGTATCAATAAAATTATATTGAGGTAACAGAGTATTTTTATCAATGCAGCTTATGATTCTTTTAGAGATATCACAAGCCACTGTTTCTAAAGGATTTTCTAATGCATAGTTACATATTGTATGTATAAAGTTAGAATATTTTTTTTGAAATGAGTTTATAAAATCCGAATTTAGCATGGTAAGTAAGAATTTTATGACATCAGCACCACTTTTATTGTTTAACAGATTATTTTCATGTACAACATGAGTAAACTCATGTAAAAAAGTTTCAAGAAAAAAGTCTGTTGTACTGGTTCCAAAGGTATAATTTTCATCTGCAATTTCATCTATTTTGTTCCAATCGAGTTTATCAAAAAAGATAGTTTTTTCAGGAATTATAGAATCTTTATTTAGATATAATTTAGTTGGGGCAAAGTTAGTAAACCCTAAAACCCCCGTTTTGTCTATATTTAATTTATTGAAATCCTCTACAAAAATCCCATTAGGATAACCTAAATTTACATTATATTTTTGATTAAGTGATTTTAAAATTTCAAAGCATTTCAATACGCACCAGGCAACAGTTTTATTATTTTGAAAATCACTTGTAATTTTATACTTCGAGAAATAACTAGATACCTTTGTTACATCACATGTGGCAATTTCTCTTTTGAGCTGGTTCGTAAGTCCAGCCTTGAAGCTAAAATTATTTGAGGTTGAATTAATTTGTAACACAATATATAAAAACTTAAAAAAAGAAAATTTGCTACTTATTTGTTACGATTTGTAAAGATTTGTTTCTAAATTGGCAAAAAATATTTTCACCGTTTTTTGTTCAAATAAAATAGTAGTAAGGGAAGTCTAGTTAATGCTAAGTTATTTCAATAACATAAATCCAACTCAACAACAAATACTAATATATAAAGTATCTGACAATTACTCTAAATATTGTTTAAATAATGACAAAAAGGTGCCTGATTTTCAAAAAAATCAAGCACTTTTTACAATGAATAATATTTCTTTTAAAAATATTATAAAACCAGTTGAGCTGACGAACATATATAATATAAAAACCGAAGGGAAAGACCACTTAGATTTACCCAACGTACATGTGTATAAGTATCCTGATACAAATTTGCAGGTATTTATAAACGAAAGGTACAATTTACAAAATAAAGATAATTTTCAATCGAGTTTAACGCTGACTACTAAAGACACCAATGTGTCTGTTATCAAGAAAAAATTATTTATAGAAATACTGGCATTAAACTTGAAAGAAAATAATGTTGATGCTGATATTAATGGAAACTATACTAATTTTATAAATATAGATTTTAATAGTCAGGTATCAAATATTGACAAGTTGAAAACTCTTAACAAATTAATTACAAATCCTAGCATAACAAAAGACCAATTTGAAAAATGTAAAAATACATTAATAAAATATATAAATTCTGAAAAATATCAACAGGACTCTTCTGAAGTAAAGTTCTGGATAAATAGGGATTTATTAAAATCTAAAGAGGAAGTTATACGTGAAATTCAAAATACTACACTTGAAGACTTTTATAATTACTACTCCAATGCTCTAAAAAACTCGGAAGCACAATATTTTATAACAATAGATAAAAAATTTATTAATAATAATAAAAATATATTTTATTCAATTTTGAATTCTAATATTTCAAATAAATTTCGTGAACACTCTGAGAATTCTATACCCCAACTGAAACCCTTGAGATATTCTAAAGATATCAAAGTTCTTAATAACACAAATCACGCATACATATCCCTACATTATCCGGTCAATATAGAGTCTGGGAAAGATAAACTTCTTTACAGATATCTAACTCTACTTGAAATATTACGACATAGTCCATATGTGGCTGAAAATTCCGAAGGACATAAATATTCATTACCATTTGAATTAAAAGAATGTGGATTGAATCCTAATTCACTTGCTTTTATAGAATTTAATTTTGCCCCAACAGGAAAAGAAAAAATTGATTCGACTGATGATGCTATTACAGTTTTTAAAGCAATTTTGGAATCATTATATGATGAAAAATTGTCCGCAAATACTTTAGAATCTTTAAAAGATTATGAAAAACAGCTATATGCGGAAAGGCTCAATGGTCCGTCCGATAATGAAAAGATACATGAAATATTACATTACTATGGTTATGATATTTTCAAAATTTACGAAACAATAGATAGTATTACAATTAAAGATATAAAAAATGCTATTAAACAAACTTTTTTTGAACAAAATCCTGTTGTAAAAATAAACGAAGGATTAAATCCTTATAAGAGAACAATGAACTGCGAGGTAAAGGGTGATACTCAAAATTAGAAATATAAATTTAAATATATTCAACAAAGATATATTAAACTCTAAAAATAGTAAAGCTAAACAAGGATTGGCAGCATTACCTATCGTAGCATCGCCTATTGTTGCTTATAAAGTTTCACCACATGGACAAAATAAGCGAAATGAAAATATAGTAAAAGAGGCTGCAAATAAAGCAGTTAATAATTCTGCTACGGATCCCATCACAGATAGAACAAAACTTAATGAACAGGCACTAAAAAAAGCAGGAGTAAAAGAAAGTGACATTTCTAAGCATATTGACAGTAAGGGATATATGGATAACGATGGTAAAGAAATTTGCAAAAAAGCTCATGTAACAAGTTTTAAGGGAGAACCAAGGGAAAATATAGAACAATTTGGGGGTACAATCGAACACAACAACTCTAATGATATGATGGAAGACTTATATAGTAGTGCACCTATACAATATGATGATGTAGCATTCAACTCGGATTTAGAAATATCTGATATAGGTTCAATGTTAGGTGATGAAATCTCGACAGAAGCAGAAACTATCGCCCAGACAATTGCAGATTTGCCCTTGCTTGAAAGTGTTTATGGATTATCACTATTGTTAAAGGCAAAAGATCCATTGATAGATTTAAAAAATGGAAATTTTAAGGCAGCAGGGATTAGAACGGGAGTCAGAGTAGTAGATACGTTCCTTTTACCGATCAAGTATGCAAGAGCTCTGGGAGGGGGACTAAAAGGGACCTGGTTATCAATTAAGGGCATAGAATCTGACCATACAGGATTTATTAATGGTTATAAAAAGGGTTTAACCAAGTGGGTAAAAGGTAGGCGTATTATTGAAGAATACGCCATTAATCCAGATAAATTTGAAATGCCAAGCTCTGCAGATCGCTATGCGGAGTACAGGCAGTGGCAACAAGAAAAAATAGCAGAATGGCAAGAGGCGATCAAAGATAAAAGTAATAAAATGGGAGAAAGATTCAATTCTTGGTGTGAAAATAATATGAAATATCATGAATCTATGAGTAAGAATTTCTCTGAAATTTTTATGAATGAAAATCAAAGAACAGATTTTTATAAAATTCAATTTAAAAATATTGTAGAAGATAAGGAAATTAACACCAGTTTAATACAACAAGATTTAGAATCTTTACAACAAGAGCAAGAAAATCTTAAAAATTTGTATAATCAATATATTGATAGCTTAAAAATATCACTTGAAAAGATTAAAGATGATAAACAAAGTTTACAAAAACTTAAAGCCAAAAGTAAAGAAGTAGAGCAATATTATAAAATACGACAAGAGAAATTAACTCATGAAATAAATAAAATAAATAATATGCTTTTTATAAATAATAAAATACAACAGAGAAAAGACTCCTTTGGATTTGCAAAAGTTGCAGGCTATGATGATATAAAGCAATACTTACAAAAAATATTGGTTAAAGAGGTCGAAAATTTTAATGTGGGAAAAACATACCAACTACCCAATATGATACTTTTATATGGACCAAAGGGCTGTGGGAAATCTTTAATCGCAGATGCCCTAGAAGAAGAGACTGGTTGTAATGTGATAAACCTAAATCTATCTCTGGATCCGTTAACAGACAGAAAAAATTTTTATGGAGCAATAAATAAGGCAGAAGAAAGCTTTAAGGAAAATGGAACTTATACAATAATTCGTATTGACGAGATTGATGAGTTTTTATATAATATGACACTTACAACTGACTTTAAAAAGATTCTTAATAATTTATCGAAAGAGAAACATTGTACTATTGTTGCAACAACAAATTACCCCCAAAAGATAAATAAAGATTTAGTATTATCATGCAGTGGTACTAATATTTATATTCCTCCTGCTAACAAAAAAAATATTCAGCAGGTTTTAAAATATTATATGAAAGACTTTGTTGATACATCGATTGATTATGATGAATTAACGGAACATATCTTAGATATTGCCTATGATGAAGCATATAGTAACGCACAAATCGCTAGCTATATACAAAGAGGAATTAGCACTAGATTTATTCAAAAAGGCAAGTTAACACAGCAAGATTTTATAGAAATTTTAAATGAATCCGAGCCGGATATAGCAAAGGAAATATTAGATTTTTATAATAGGAAAGGTCGATAAATATGCGGATTTATTGTACAAATAAAACTCAAATACAAAATTCATATTTACCCTTCTCTTCTGAAAAGATTAGGCAAGGTAACATAAATGATATTACTCGTACGGAGAATGATAGATTTATTACTAAAAATAATAAAGAAGATAATAAAAAAATATGGAAATATCTATTAGGGCTTGGATTGCTTGCGGCTCTAATTGCAGAAATAATAGTTGAAATCAAAGCAAAAAATAAGGCAAAAGCTGAAACTGAAGCTGTAAAAAAAGCAAAAAAAGATCTTGAAGATATGATGAATAAAGAAAAGAAAGAATTAGAAAAAAAACTTCAAGAAGAAAAAGAAAAATGGGATAAATTTATTAACAATACAAATAAGTGTTCTGAAACAAACAATCAAATATCAAAACCTTCAACTTCTAAACATAATAATGGAAGGGGAAAAAATAATCATTTCCAAGAAAGAGGTGCTGGTATATCAGAAAAGCCACATAAAAATAAAATAGATGAGTTAAGAGATTTGCAGGAAAAGAGTCGCAAAGTACAGGCGGAAACAAATAGAATGTTAGATTTAGAAATAAAAAACCGCATAGTAAATGAAATTGATGGAATAAATGGAGAAATGGGTTTAGCTAAAATAATTGGATATGAAGGAGAAAAACAATTTTTCCAGAATAGACTAATCCAGCCTATTTTACAAAATAAGGAAAATAATATCCCTAATATTATACTTTTATATGGTCCCAAAGGTACTGGAAAAACTTTTATAGCTAACTCTGTTGCTGAAGAAGCAAAATGTAATACCTTTATACTTGAACCAAGCCTTGATTATACGCAAGATTTGAAAGTGCTAAAAATGACTTTACAAAATGCTGAAAAAGAATATTGTCAGACAAACAAAAGAACAATAATTAGAATTGATGAATTTGATAGTCTTGTAAATAATGCTGATAAAAATATTATTAAAGAATATAAGACTCTCTTTGCAAACATTTCAAAAAAATACCACGCAACAATTATAGCCACAACGAATAACCCTGCAAATGTAGCAAAAGATTTTATGAATCCAGATTATGCTGAAAAACTCTATATACCCCCAGTACCTAAACAGGATTTACCTAAAATATTAAAACATTATGCAGATTGTTGTACTGATTCAACTGTTAACTATGAGGAATTAAGTGAATTATTAATAAAAAAAGCTGGGGAGAATGCATATAGTAATGCAAAAATTGCATCTATTATTCAACAAAAAGTAAGGGCAGTAAATAATTTATTAGATAATAGCCACCCAAGGTTATTGACACAAAAAGATTTAATAGAAGCAATTCAAGAATCTTCTCCAGATATAAGTAGAGAAATTTTAAATAGTTACCAAAGGGTATAGAAAGGATAAAACAATGAGAATTAGCCCTATAGCAACACAAACAAATTATGCAACATTAAAAAATCATGCAAAATCAAATAAGCATAGCATACAAAACAAGTATATTAATTTTCAAGGTTCTGCTTATGAAGAAGAAGTAGAAAATATTACTCAAAGTAAACGTGATAATTATAATTGGTTTCAATGGAATCTGGGAGGGGCAGAAGAAAAAGAAAGACAAAAAGCAAAAAAGGAATTAGATAAAAAGCATGAAGAAGATAAGCTAAAAAGAGTTGAGGCTGAGGCTATTAATAAAGTTAACGGAGATCGAATGCGAGAATTACAAGAATTTACTCGCAAGTTAGAAGAGCAACAACGCAAGAATGATGATTTGCTAGATCAGTATAAAAAGGATCATAATGAAACAATTGCAATTCAAAAAGAAGCCTTTGAAGCACAAAAAGCCGCCGCAGACTCTTTAAAAGCTCAATTAGCTGATTATAAAAAATTATTACAAGAACAAGAAGAATTAAGAGTAAAAAAAGAGCAAGAAACTGCAGAATTAATAAAAAAAATGGAAGAAGCTCGAGAAAAACGTGACCAAAAGATGGAGGAACGTTTTGAAAAAGAACTTCAACGTATGCAAAAAATGTATGAAGAACAAATTAAAGCAAAAGCTCAACAGGCAGAAAAGGTAAGAAATGTTGAAGAGATATTCAAAAAAATGAATGAAGTTAATGAAAATAAAGGGTTTGGGCGTATTGCAGGCTATCGTAAAGAAAAAGATATTTTAATGAATTACGTAGGGAGTCCTATTGCACTTGAGAAAGATGGTCAAAAAGCTGAGGTACCAAATGGCATTTTATTCTTTGGACCTAAGGGCAATGGTAAAACTGTTTTTGCAGAATCTTTTGCTCAGCAACTTGATTGTAATTTAATTAAACTTGAAGATACGCTTGACCCAGCTGAAAATATGAGAAATCTAAGAATGGTAGCGGAAAACGCTCAAACCAAATTTGAAAATTCTGGAATAAGAACAATTATCCAAATAGACGAGTTTGATGATTTTGCTCCAAAAGGTTCTCGCATAGTTGGACCATTGAAGTCTTTTATGGATAAAGTTTCCAAAAATTTTCATTGTACTATTTTTGCAACAACCAATTTCCCTGAAAAGATTGATGATATTTTACTAAGGTCCGGACGTTTTGAAGTAAAAGTTCCTATAGCTCCTGCTGATACACAAAATGCTCTAGCAATATTAAAATATTATGGAAAGGGCTTTGCAGATAGCACTGTAAACTTTGAAAAATTAGCCGAAAAAGTAACCAGTACACTACCAGAAGCAGCCTTTAGTAATGATCGATTAAAACATGTTATTTGTAGTTATGCAAAAGAGCACAATTTAACAAAGATGAGCCAAAATGATTTTCTACAAAGTATTAAAGAATTAGGTCCAGATATAAAAAAAGATGCATTAGAATTATTTAAAACGCAAATCCAATACGTAAAGCGTGCTTAATATAGGAAAATAAGTAGGTAAGATATGAAAATTTATAATATTAATATGAGTAGGTTGTCCTTTGGGCATTACCTAGATAATGAGAAATCTGAACAGCAACGAAAACTGTCCTCTTTGAAAAGTGAAATTTCAAGGTTGTCACAAGAAAAAAGTTCAGAGCAAAGTCGTTTTTCTAATAACGAAAATGAATTAAATAATGAAATTCAAAGTTTAGGAAGTCAATTACGTTCTTCTAAGTCAAGAATCTCCTCTTTAGAGGGGAAAGTATATTCCAAGAGTTCAAGTATTGACTATGAGCGTTCCCTCGGTTCTAGGTATTCAGAAACTGTATCAGCTAATAACAAAGAAATTGAAAAACTACAAGCTATACAAAAAGAAATATATGCCTCTATTGCGGAACAAAAAAGAAAGATTAGTGAACAGGCTTCAAATAGTATAGTTAATGAAACAGCAAAATTACAAGAAAATTATGTAAAAGAATCAAAATATGCAACCGAAGGATTAAAAAGTTTACTTGTACAAAATATTATTAATCCCGCAATAAATGTCGTAGAAGGTGAAGATGATACTATTCCAGCTAGTATATTAATACAAAAAACATATGATGATGTTGAAAAAAAGGATTTGGCAGAAAATGCTATTCTTGAATGGATTGCAAAATGTACAGATTCTAATTATGCTAATGTTGATGCCGCAGGATTCACAAATGAAACTTCTTTCATAAATCATTTGAAGAAAATAATGATGGTTTCTGCACAAGAATTTGAAAGAAATGGACAACATTCTTTCACGCTGGTATCAAATATTGATACGATTAATTTGCAAGATTTGAACGAAGCCGATAAAAATTTTTTAAGCAAATTCTTATCTCAAACTATCAACATGTACCATAATACAATCATTGCGATTTCGAAAGTTATTCCACAAAACTTTTTATTTAAATATAAGTTTATATTAGATAAGGCTTTTATTGATAATAAACGTTTTGGTTTGAGCAGTTTATTAGATGATATAACTGGGAAAAAATATAATGGAATTAATATTTTAACGAAATTAAAAAAATAAGGAAATATTGAATATGATTATAAGTAAAATTACACATACAGGATATAATAATTATAATAAAAATAACAAAATTACTCCAATATTTAAAGGAGAATATGAAGATCGGGTTAAAAGTCTTAGAGGGCAGTATAATGCTGTTTCGTGGTGGTGGTCTGGAGAAGATGATTCTAGGGAGCTTGTTGCTAAAAACATGCGAAATGAAATAAGTGACCTTAAGGCTGAAGTTACGAAAAAACAAGTTGAACGTGACGGATTAGCAAACTCTTTACAAGATTTAAGGAATTATTATTCGTCCTTATTATCAAGCAAAAAAGCTGAAATAGCAACCCTAAAAAACCAGCAGAACAATAATTTAGGAACTATACGCAATTTAGAAAATTCGTTGTCAGATTTAGGATATACACTTCACAGTTTAAAAAGTTCTAATGAAGAATATCGGTCTGTAATAAATAAACAGGAACAGACAAAAAATGAACTGAATGCTAAAAATGAAGAAGTAAGGTCTTCTATAAACAAATACAAGGAAGATATTGATAAAGATATAAAAACAAAAATTAAAAAGCTACATGACGAACAGGAATTTAGACTCAATGAATTAAAGACGCAAGTCGATTCTTTAATAAAAACTCCAGATAATATGAAACGGGAAATGCATTGTCCTACTCCGGATGGCTTTGGCTCTATTGCTGGATATAAAGAGCAGAAAGAACAAATAAAAAAAATTTTTGGTCAAGCCGTTATTTTAGAAAAATATGGTAAAACCGCTGATGTGCCAAACGGTCTACTGCTATATGGACCAGATATTGATTTTAATAACATATTTGCCACAAAAATTGCAAAACAATATGGTTGTAATCTAGTAGAATATTCCAGTCAAGAAGATGATGCTGGACGTTTAAAAGGTATTCGTCAAGTTATTGCAGAAGCAAAAAGTAATTATGAAAAGACAGGAAAAAGAACAGTAATACTTGTTAAAGATTTTGAAAAATTTGCACCTAAAGAATCTCGTATCGTGGGACCACTAAAAAGTTTAATGGATAATGTTTCAGAATCACATGCAACAATTGTAGCAACAACAATGTTCCCAGAAAATTTAGATGATATATTAATACGTTCAAGTAGATTTCAAGCAAAAATTGCTATCCCTCCTGCGGATTATAAAAACATTTTGGAGATGATAAAGATTTATTTAGATCCTAATATATTAGCAACAATTGATATGGATACAATAGCTAAAAAAATTCTTGCCATACAAACAGATGGAGCATTTAGCGTTAAGGCACTAAAAGGTCTTATACAAAATATCATTCCAGATATCAAGCAAACTACAATTAAATCATTTGAAAAACAGATAAACATAATGAAGGGTTTATAATCAGCTAAATCCTGGTATTAGATATTTATTATACCACCGGACTTTATTTCTAATAAAGTACCCGACATCAGAGTATTTAACCTCTGGATATGGCGGTAAAAAGCCTATATCTGGTTTTCCGGCAGAGCTTGTTTCTGGGTGTTTAAGTCCAAATTCATAATGAGTAAGAACAGTGTCTGGGGTAATAGCAATATTATACTGTCTGCAATGCTCCGCAACTTTTTTCATGCAAGCTTCAAACTGGATATTTGTCATAGGATATTGCCCCATATTTTTAGGATTTTTATATCCAAACATACAAGCCATAGCGATACCAATTGAACCAGTATTTCCGCCACCTGTGTGTTTTGCATATTTGCCATCATAACAATTAAGATTATCTTCTTGGGTATAATTACCTTTATGTACTGTTCCAAGCCCATCCACAATAAAATGATAATCTTCTTTTTCTTTTTCATTAGGAACATACGTTCCGCCAGTCCAGTGAATAATTATTCTTTTCATAAAAAATCCTTTCTAAATTATTAAGAATTTGTAACAAATTTAAAACTTTTATCAAGTAATGATATAATTAGGTTGTTTAAATAACCCAATGATCAAATCAATATAAATGAAAGGTAAAGGAATGATGTATGCTAAGAAGAAATGGTTCAATGTTTAGTATATTCAAAACTCAAAATTACAAAGTTACTAAGTCTAATGGTAATTCATTTGATATGCAGGCTAGCAATTCAGATGGCGGGTTAAAAATTTTCGTGGAACAAAGTGCAATAACTCCCAATGCCATAGAATGTGGTGATATAATTGAAACTGTATTATCAAATGGAGTGAAGGAAACTTTTGAAGTAATAGAACCTGGATATTATGATACAGATTTGTTTCCTGCACATTATCAGATTAAAGTAAAAAGAATCAACAATATTAACGCTAGAAATTCTGCTAATATGATTCCGCATTCAATTAATAATAATGGGGGGACGGTTGTTATAAACCAATCATCTCCTAATGCAAGCATAAATATAAATCAATGCTCTAAATTTGATGAAATCAAACAGGTTATTGAAACTTGTAACGAAATTAACAATAAAGAAGCTATATTAAAAATATTAGCAGAAATGCAACAGCTAACGAATGATAAAAGTTCTTTTGCTCATAAGTATAATGAATTAGTAAGTGCTCTTGCGAATCATATGACACTATTAACCCCTTTTATAACTTATCTAGCGAAATTCTTACCATAATGCTTATTTAATTGGGAAATAGTAATCAACCATATATGAAGTCGCATCAAAAGGGTGTTCTAAGAATTTTAAATCATGGTCGTTTTTTATCTGTTTTAGGGAAGGTACATCTACTATAGAAGTTCCTTCCTTAAAAGACAGGTTATAAACATTATGCAGAAGCCATTTACAGCGTTTGTCTATAAATAGTGATACTGTTCCTTTGGAGTTACGGACTTTTGCATTAAAAGCCTGTATTCTTCTTAAAATAGGCGGATTAAAGTTTCTTAGCTGAAACTTATGTGTATAACCATGCATTTCAAGCGTACGTTTTATTATCATATAATTTGTAAATTCTGATTGAGAAGAGCGGTTATCTCCGGAAGCATCACCGTTTATAATCACCGCTCCCCTGTGTTCCGGATATCTGCGTAAAAATTCATCTATAGCCTGTTGAGTTGTGGTATTTTCAATCACAAGTTCATCAAAGAAATAGATATTTTTATCATCTTTATGAGCCAAGCACCAGCACATAGGGTCAACGTTGAAATAACAGGTAAGGTGAAGAGGTAAATCTCTATTGTACTGAAGATGTTTGATATTTTCATCAGTAAAATTCTTAACAACAAGACCGGAAGAGTAGTTTCCAAACTCTCCGAGTACGTTTATTCTGTAATACTCCGGGTCAAAATCTTCTTTCATTGATTCCAGATAGTGTTTGGGTAAATATATATTATTGGAGGTTGGGGCAATAATAAGCCTGTAGTTTTCTTTTTTATTCTAAACAAACCTTTTATAAATCCAGCCTTTATTAGCTTGTGGATTTGTATGTCCGAATAAACGATATCTAAAATTTCCCCAGGAAGGTTTTACATTGGTATTTCTTAAACGTCCTATAAGCTGTTTAAAAGCACTATCCGATATTTGAGATGCTTCCTCTATTTCAGCCCAATGCAGGTTTAGAGATTTTATTTTTTCGGGATTATCAACTCCTTTAAATAAAATCTCTGAACCGTTTGATAAGGTCATTTTCTTTTCAATTTTATTGAAGTTATAGTGTTTACCTGCAACATAGCCCATAGTATCAAGATGTGAAAAATAAGATTCCAGGGTTGTATCACGCACAAGAACATATTCCTTAGCACATACTAAACCTCGAGAACCAGGATATTTTCTTGCAAGCATCAGCCCCAAAAGCGAACCGCACCAGGTTTTGCCAGAGCCATAGCCGCCTTGATAAATCACAACATCAAGCTGATGGTTATGAAATATATTGAAAAATTCCTGCTGTTTTTCTAACAATGAATATTTTGGCATTATTAAGCATCTTTTCCTTCAAAATTGGCGGAGTTGTAAGAATAAGAAAACCTTTATTAGAAAAATTTATTCTAGGGGAGTTATAAAACTCCCCTTTTTACAGAAAGGAGCAATCTATTGAGTGTTTACCAGAAGAAAAATGGTAAGTGGTATTGTCGTGGACAGGTTAATGACCAACGCTATCACAAACTCTGTGATGGTGCTAAAACTGAAAAAGAAGCTATCGCTTTAGAAGATGGCATAAGATACCGACTACGACAAGTACAATTAGGACTTGTAAAAAAAGAAGAAAAGAAAACTGTTTATACTGTAAAATTCATGCTGAATAAGTATCTTGAATATTCTAAGGCGAATAAAAAATCATATAAGACCGATTTGACATTTGCAAAATTTTTTCTTGACTATTCGGGCAAAACAGGGATATTTTAATGATATTGCCGAGTGACATAGAAAACATGAAATTAGAATTAAAATCACATAGAAATAAAAAAGGAGAATTTCTACAAAATTCCTCTGTTAATAGGTATTATAGTGCTTTAAACAAAGCTTATAATGTTATGATAGAAAATGATTATATAGATTATAATCCATGCCGGAAAGTAAAAAAGTATATTGAAGATAATGTAAGGAGTGTAGTATTACCACTAAACGTGCAAGAAGAATTTTTAAAGCTATTACCTAGCGATTTGCATAGAGTTATAGTATTAGTGGCTTTGCATACTGGTTTCCGCAAATCCAATGTGCTACAACTACGGAAAGAGCAAGTTAATTTGGCAAAGAAATACATAAAACTTACAAAATCAGAAAACAAAAGGAAAAAGACAATAACCTTGCCATTAAATAGTTTTATATTTAACCTTATTGAATATTATTACAAACAAGCAGAAGATTACTTATTCATAAATCCAGAGACGCATCAACCTTTTACAACAATATTAAAATCAATAAAAGCCGCAGGAAAAAAAGTAGGTATAGAAGATTTACATTTTCATGACTTTAGGCGTACCTTTGGTACAAGATTATTGGAAAACGGAACAAATCTAAGGGTAATACAAGACTTATTAGCTCATAGTAATATTTCAGTAACTGAACGATATTTAAGTGTAGAAGCTGGAGAAAGGGAATTAGCATTAGAAAGTCTAGCTTCATAATAAATTAATTCTGTGTGCGGATTGTGTGTCAAATGCAAGAAAAAAGTATTTTATGCAAAAAAGGAGTATTTACCTCAAATCCTTTATTATTAATACTTTGAGCGACTCTGTCAAAATTTTTAAAATTTGATAAAGATATACTTAAATTCTACCAATTTTTTGCTATTAAAACAAAAAAGCAAGGTCTCAAAGCCTTGCTATTATTGGGTTTTAAAAACTGGGTGTGGTGGGACTCGAACCCACGACCAATTGATTAAGAGTCAACTGCGCTACCAACTGCGCCACGCACCCGGAATATTCAGTTGTAAATCATTTCGGTAGAGTCAACTGCGCCACGCACCCGTATTTCCTCTACAGAAAAATCTTACCACAAAGAAAAAATTTTTCAAACAACCTGTCAAAAATTTTTTTTACGTGTTTTAATATAAACATCATGAACATCTCAAAAATCCAGACAACGCCGAATTTTTATAACACCCAAAACCAGCCTAAACGCGAGTTTATAGACAAACTTACTGATGCAGTGAAAAACCAGCGCGATGTGAATGATTGCGTTGCTGTGCCAAGAGGAATTTTTAAAGCGTACTTATTTATTATGGGTGGATTCGGGCTCCTCGGAATTTCAGGTGCGCTTCCGCAAAAAATGAAGAACACAAAAATGGTGCTTAATATTGCAGGAAATGTTTTGAATTTTATTAGCGCAATCTATTTTGCTAAACCTTTTGCTGTAAAAGGAGTTTCTCCAACAGTTAAGAAAGAAGATATTAATAAATAAGAATAAAAAAAGAACTCCGGCGTCCCGAAGTTCTTTTCTAAAACTTGTATAAATCAACTATCTTAATTTAACAGTTACTGATTTAGCCTTTTGAGTGTATTCAAGCTTGTCTTCTCTTGACAACCAGCCTAAGCCCATTTCAGCGAAGTTTTCGTTCAAGCTAAGGTCTTTTTTCATTTTGTTGATAGATACTTCACCTTTGTTTGAAAGGTAGTTGTAAATCTGACCAGCTGATTCAATAATTTGATCCTGGATACCTTTTTTTTCTTCTCTAACTTTTGCCATTTTAAATCTCCTTCTTAAATAGTGTGTATGTAATAGCTTACCCGTTTATTGTATAAAAAATTTTCGGATTTGGCAATAGTTTTGAACGCTGTTTATGATAAAATAGTCTATAAGGAGTATGTTATTAAATTTTATTAAAGTCGATTTTCAAACTAAAGTATTAGTTGAAAAATATCTGGAGCTTATCTCTCAAGGTGCTAAACCCTCTGAGATACTGGTTTTTGTCCCTAATTCTACTCTAAAAAAACAATTCAGTGACAAAATCCTTGATGAAATAAAAATCGATGGCATAGAAAAACTAAATATCCACTCTTTTTTCTCAATTGTATACAATACTCTTGTTGAAAACTGGTGTTTCGTTGAAAACTCCATCCCGGGAGAAAAATCTTTTATACTCCCAAACCTTGTCGGACTCGAGGTCTCACAGTTCTTGCTGAAAGATATTCTTAAAACAGTGGAAGTAAAAGGATATAATTCAAAAAAATCCCTGCTACATCAGATATTCAGAAGATATTCCTTGATTGTTCAAAACCACCTGACTAACGAGGACGTCAAAGAACGCTCAAAAATTCTCAAAGAATCCTTTGCTGATGATGCAGAACTGATTATTAAAAAACTCCTCTCTTCAACTCTCAAAACCAGAAGCCTCGACTATTTGAGACAAACCCTTATTTTTAACCATGTCTATAAACATACGGATTATTTTAAGGATGTAAAATATTTGCTCGTGTCTGATGCGGATGAAATGACGCCCGTCTGCTTTGATTTTATCAGCTACCTGAAACCCCAGCTTGAAGACTGGCTGATTTGCTTTGATTCAATGGGCTCAAGCAGGTGCGGGTATTTGAGCGCAGATACGTCGGTTGAATATAAGCTTAAGAAAATTTTTGAAGAAGATGTGGAAGTTTTTGTGCATGCCGCTGATAAAAACTCGGAAATAATATTTTCTAATATCTTAGAAGATAAACATGAAAGATTGGAAAATTTTACATTAACCGCGCTCTCAAAACGCGCAGAGATACTGGATTACACCATTGAGAAGATACAAAACTTATTCAAAAAAAATGTTCCGGCATGCGAGATTACAATAATTACTCCGCTTCAAGATGACATGCTAAGATTCACGCTTGAAGAGAACCTGAAAAAGTCATGTAATCTTTTGTTCCTATCCGGAAGCGAAAAACTCATCGATAACCCGCTTGTTAAAGCGAGCCTGAATATCCTGAAACTCATGCTCGAGATTGAAATCTCCGAGATGGACTTGAGGGTAATCCTTTCTGAATATGTGGGAATCCCGATTAAGTATTGCTACAAAATCCTTGAAGTCTATAAACAGTCTAAACTGCTTCCGCTTATGGAACTCGATTGCTATAATGATAAATACCAGAAATTCTATGAAGCGTTTGAGGAAATCAAGGTCAAAGACACAAAACTTTCTAATAAAGTTTACGAAATGTTCTACCGCGTGGTCGAATATGTTGATGAAACCAAAATCAATAAATTTAATTTCTTTATAAAACAGCTGCGCGATTTTGAAAAAGTTCTCGGAGAAAAAGTTGTAATCGAAAGGGCTTCGGATATTATCGTCCAGATTGAAAACTCTATTATTGCCGAGAATCCGAGCTCGAGCCTTGAAATCCAAAAAGACGACCTCGTGATTGCAACCCCGCAGAAGATTATTGATAACAAGATTTCTACAAAATACCAGTTTTGGCTTGATGTTTCCCACTCTGACTGGGTTAAAACAGATACCGGTCCTCTGTATAACGCATGGGTGTTTCAGGCTGACTGGACAAAAGACGAATACACGGTTGAGGATGATATTTTCCTGTCACGACAAAAGACTGCAAGGATTTTGAGAAAACTCCTGCTTCTTGCGCGCGAACACATCTGGGCATGCTCAAGCCTGTTTGACCCTGCCGGTGTTGAAAACCTTGGCGGGATTGAAGCTTACCTCTCCGGCATGGAAGACGATGAGCAGACTGAAACCAAACCGGCGTTCAAGATTACACCACGTGATGACCAGAAACCTGTCCTTGATTACAAACAGGGCTCAATGGCGATTTCTGCGGTACCCGGTGCGGGGAAAACAACTATCCTGCTTGCACTTATTATTAAACTGATTGAACGAGGCGTTGTTCCTACAAATATTTTTGTTCTGACCTACATGGACTCTGCTGCCAGAAACTTTAGAGAACGAATCAAAAACATGTGCCCGAACTCCACACTGCTTCCTAATATAAGCACGATTCATGGTCTTGCGCTTAAAATAATAAAAGAAAACTCTAATTTTGAGCGGCTTAATCTTTCTTCTGATTTTGATATTTGTGACGACACCCAGAGAATGCGCATAATAAAAGGAATTGCAGGTAAATTCACAAAGACCGAACTAGAAGAATTTGACCGGGCGATTTCTGTGCTTAAACTTCAGGAAGGCAACATTGATACGCCTTCGAGCGATAAGAAAATAGAAAAATTCAAAACTTTCTTTAAAGAATATCAGACGCAGCTTCGTGAAGCCAATGTGATTGACTATGATGACATTTTGATAATGTCAGTTAAGCTTCTGGAGAACAATCCGGATATTTTAGAATATTATCAGAATATTTGCGAATACATTATTGAGGACGAAGCGCAAGACTCATCAGGCGTTCAGCAGCGGCTAATCGGACTTTTGAGCGGAAAACACAAAAACTTAATCCGATGCGGTGATATTAACCAGGCAATTACGACGACTTTTTCTAACGCGGATGTGGAAGGATTCAGGGCGTTTATTAAGAACGCTGATACAACGGTTGAAATGAACCACTCCCAGCGCTGCACGCAGGATGTCATGACTCTGGCAAATAACCTTGTTAATTACGGGAACGAGATTCTTCCGAAAGCGTTTTTTACAAGCTACATGCAGGGTGTCGAGGGTAAAAATCCGGTTAGCGAGAACGCGATTTTCTCACGGGTTTTTGAAAACTCTTTTGCAGAGCGGAATTTTATCCTCAAAGAGATAAAAAATATTCTCACACGTGATAAAAACGCAACAGTTGGAATCCTTTTGAGGAATAATTTTCAGGTTGCAAGCTGGGCTAGCTTTATTAACGATTCCGGATTGAAAAGTATTACAAGGAGCGAGTCTCTCGGGCAGAAAGGCGTGTTCAACACGATTTTTTCAATACTCAAATTTATCCGGACTCCGTTTGATAACGAGGTGGTTGTATCGACTTATGAAACCCTTGCAGAACTTGGGTTTTACAAGCCGCGGCTCCAGCTGGAAATTAGAGCATGCGAAACACCGTTTATTCAAAAAGACGGGGATGATATTGAATCAGGCGACCTGTCGCAGTTTTTGTGGGACATGCAGTACTGGCTTAATTCTTCGACTTTGCCACTCGAAGAGCTGGTTATACGAATCGGGCTTTTCTATTACACAAGCGATATTGAAAAGTCTAACGTGTATTTGATTGCGACGCTTGTAAAGAGGCTTAATTCTTCCGGAAAATTTGACCTA
>CATLEG010000019.1 GCA_949915775.1 uncultured Candidatus Melainabacteria bacterium
AATTTCTTGCAAACGATTTTTATACATATACACCTCAAGAGTATTATATCATAAAAATTTTGATGATTTTGAACAGGTCCGAGGACAGAATGCTAAGAGTGGATGCACACTCTTATATTGTGATGTGACAGGCAAATTCAATACAGTTTGAGTATTTTTCAGTGCAAAAAATTGCTATACTTTTATCTTTTTATAACCACATTTAGCCTTCAAGGCTTTTAATAATTTATTAGTTTTTTCAACATTTTTTAAACTTAAAGGCATCATTGATTCATAAGCATATCTGAAACTTTGACAAGCTTCGGCTATTGATGGTGCACCTTTTTGGGGAATAGCTTTTTTTTCTATAAATTTTGCAGGAGATACTGGAGATAATATAGCCTTTGCGATTTTTTCATTGACAGATTTTAAAATATTCATAAATAAGACCTTTCTACATTACTAACTTTACATATTAAAACAAACATAATGATAAATTTGCTAATATGTTAAGAATTATAAACCAGTGAAGTTTGTAGGGTGCAATTTTTTGCACCAAATTCAAAATATTCTTAATTTACTTAGGGATAAAATAGTCTTAAGTAGTAAAGATAAGACTAATTTTTAGAAAAATAGAAATTCGGAGTGAGTAGCAAAAGAGTAAAAAGAGTAATTTCAAACTTGAATACTCAACCGACTTCTGACCGCCTGTGATTTAGTGTTGTTGGGGTAGAAACCTCAACTTACTTTTGAAAACCTTCCGACCAAATTACACAAAAATTGCACCCTACAACTCATCCATCCATTAAAAAAGACTCCTGAAGGAGTCTTAAAACTTGTGCAGGGGTGGATGTCTCTTGCTCGGTCGCGTTTAACGGCAATTCCGCGTTTTGCTAATGTGATTTCATCACAAACGCAAAAATGCTCCAGCCTCAGTGCAAAAAGACAGTCGGTTTGAGGGTTTTGAACAGCAAGTTTTACTATTTCCCTCGCCCCTTGTGGGAGAGGGTTAGGGAGAGGGGTATAAATTTTGTAACAATTAAGCAATTTTTGATTAAAAAAATACTTTATGTAAATATAGGGAAAATTTAGGATATTTTATGGGATTAGAAAAAGCTGGAATAACTATAGGCAAAAAAATTATTGCTTGGACAAAAACAAGTGGCAGTAAAAGTTTACTTGCAACTAAACCCGTAAAAGTAAGCTTGAAAGGATTAAAATTATCTACACCTTTACAAACTGATACTTTGCATATTTCACTCAAAAACAAATTTAATAAGGATTGGGAATTTGTAAAAGATGCATATGAAAGTTTTTACATGAAGCCACTTACTTGTGGATATAATGTTGATATGTCCAAGTTAACAGAAACGGAAAAATGCATTGCTACATATATTGGAGATAACGGATTTTATAATGGTCTAAATTCTTATTGCAGAACTCAGTTTATTTCAGGTTTTTCTTTTTTAAATAAAGAAGTGTTACCTAAATATAAAGATGCTCTTAAATATGCTCTTGAAAATACTCCAAGTTTAAAGTCATATAAAGGTACAACTTATCGATGGCAACCTGAGGGAGCCTTTAAAAGAACTTTTAATAAAGTAAAAAAAGGTGATATTATAGAAGAACCCGCGTTTTTATCTACAAGTGATAATATAATTAGTTGTGATCTTTACAGAAGAGAAAATACAGGGGTATACTTAACCCCTGAGCTAATTATAATTAAAGGTAAAAACGGGAAAAAAATTCCAGAAAAATTAGCAGGTTGGAATGGATTTGAAGATGAAATTCTATATAATGCTAATACAAAGTATAGATATATTGAAACAAAAAAAATAGAAAATGCAGATGAATTAGGGTTAGAACAATATATACGTGAACATAAAAATAAAAAGAACATTAATTTTAAACCTTGTAATGCTATATATCTTGAAGAAATTTAATGCACATTTTTAACCAACTTTGTATATTTAACATACACAACAAATAATTCATAAAAAAAAGACTAACTTCTGCTGATCTTTTTGAAAAAATCGGGATGACAAGATTTGAACTTGCACCCCGCGACCCGAACACGGTGCGCTACCAGTGCGTAGGGTGCAATTTTTTGCACCAAATTCAAAATACTCAAATCACTCTTTCATTACTCAGAGAGAAATTTTACTTGTGGTGTAAAGATAAGGTGATTTTTTAGAAAAATAAAAATTTTAGGTGACCATTAAAAGAGTAAAAAGAGTAATTTCAAACTTAAATAATCAATCGACTTTCGACCGCCTGAGATTTAGTGTTGTTGGGATAGAAACCCCAGCCTACGTTTGAAACCATTCCGACCAAATTACTCAAAAAAGTACACTCAGCTCCCTCGCGCCGAACCACCAAAAAGCGGTTCTCGTCCTACTACAGCCAATAAAAAAGGAAGTAACAAAAGCCACTTCCTTTTTTAATTTGGGCAGGGGTGGATTCGAACCACCGTAGTCTCGCGACGGCAGATTTACAGTCTGCTCCCTTTAGCCACTCGGGCACCTACCCTTTCATACCTATTAAATTTTCAAATTCTTTATTAACTTTACCGTGTATTGCTCCGAGTGGCGGTATTTTGGTTTTATTTTTCCATCGTCGAAAATTGATACTTAATCAATTTTCTTCCGAATCGACTGCCGTGTTACTCGGGCACCTACCCTTTCATACCTATTAACTTTTCAAACTGTTTATTACCTTTTCGATAATATTCACTTTTCAAATTTACTACTATATCGAGTTCAAAATTTGCCTTTGACGGGATTTGAACCCGTGGCCTCTCCCTTACCAAGGGAGTGCGCTACCCCTGCGCCACAAAGGCTAATAAGGGCTTTTCTATAAAAACTTGCCGACTATAGGAATCGAACCTACAACCTACGGTTTACAAAACCGTTGCTCTACCATTGAGCCAAGTCGGCAAGTCACATTAATTATTCTAATAAAAAAATTTTTAACTGTCAAGACTTTTTGTTGTATAATTTTTTTATGTTAAAAAATCTTTTCCCTATTATTATGCTGACAATTTCAAATATTTTTATGACTTTTGCATGGTACGGACATTTACGCCATAAATCTGCAGCATTATGGGTTGTTATTTTAGTTAGCTGGGGAATTGCATTTTTTGAATACTGTTTTCAGGTACCGGCTAACAGAATTGGGCATGAAGTTTATAATGCTGCTCAATTAAAAACTATTCAGGAAATAATTACACTTATTGTATTTAGTGTATTTTCAGTTCTGTATTTAAAAGAAGAATTTAGATGGAATTACCTTGTCGGATTCGCATTTATAATTCTTGCGGCATTTTTTATTTTTAAAAAATTCTAGTTCATTTTTAATGCCTGCAAAGCTTGTTGTTCTGCAATAGCAGCTCTTTGCATTGCCTGTTCTGCCGGTGTCATGTCTTCGCCTTTAGATAGCTGAACTCCAATCGGTGATGGAATATAAGTTCTTACAGGCTCTGCCGGTTTATTTGCTTGAGTCGAATTATTATTTACTGTATTGTTAATTGTGTTATTAACTGTTGTTGAATTTGCTTGTTGATTTTTATATTTGTTTAACAGATTTGTCTGGCTTGTCCCTGTTGGAACATTTTGCTGCGGAATCGATTGATTCATTGATTGATTTTGTTGTGGATTCTGTAATTGTGGAGGAAGTTGAGTTTGAGACTGAATTTGTTGATTTTGTTGTTTTTGAGGTTCTGGTTCATTTCCTTCATCTAATACAGAATTTTTTGGTTTTCCAAAGATTTTATGACAGCCTTTTACTGCAAGTTTTGAGAAAAATGGCATAATAACCAGCATTCCTAAACCTATTCTCATAGGATAGCCAGCCATTTGTTTTAAACCGAATTTCGGATGACGGAATAAATCTTTAAGTTTTTCTGTTATACCTTTTCTAAAGACTTTTTTACCATCTTTTATTACGCCAATGTCTTTTTTATCATAAGGTCTAATCTGTTCTAAGCCTACTGTTACAATTCTTCCGATACGTTTGCATAAATTTACAAATGGATTTGTAACACCGGCTTTTCTCATTTTTCTAAGATTTTGAGCTGAAATTTCGCATTCTAGTTTATTTTTGAATAGACCGCTCATTGCTTTTTCGTTATGAAGTTTTAGAGCATCTCTATATTTTGCAACTTGTTCCGGTGTCATACCTGCATATTGTAAACCGCCAATTTTATGCATAAGCATTAATGCAGGAGGAATACAAGCAAACATTGCAACAAGTTCTGTTAACCGTTCAGCAAATGTTCTTGCTTTATCACTGACACCTTCTGCTTTTGCTGATTTATAAATAGCTTCTGCAAGGAACCAGGCTTGAACAACAGCGATTAACTTTCCGCCTGCAACTCTGTTTGTTGCACCTTCAAGAATTATGTTATTAAATTTAGTCATTGTTCTGCCGAGCCATGATTTAGGCAGATTTTTGTCCATTCCTGTTTTTTTAAGTACGGCTTGCCATTCAGCTGTTTTTGATTTTTCACCTAATGAACTTGCCATTTTATTTGCAGTTTCTGAAAAATAAACTTTTCTTCCGATTACTTTGTCTTTAAGAGTGCCCGGTTCATAAGCCATATAATACATTTTTGGGTTTGTATTATGGCAGGCTTCATAGATACGGGGATAATATTTTTCCGGATGGTCTAATATCTTTTTAAGTTCAGCATGATTTACCATACCTAGTTCAACAGATTTCATGTTGTTAAGTTTTGCAATTCTTTGTTCCGGAGTTAGAGCTGCAAATCTGTTTAGTTCAACTGAAAGATTTGGAAGTCTGCCGTTTTTGCTATATTTTGCAACGCATTCAAATTCTGCTTTTTGCATTACAAGTTCTTTAGCTTCTTTTGTTGTTGCTTTTGCAAGTTCAGATTTCCATTTGCTTATATCTGCTGCATCTGCACCATATTGAGCTAAACCTTCAGGGGTTTTGCATTGTTTTAAGAAACCTTCAACATGTTGCTTGTATTCTTGATCTCCTATAAAACCAAGTAAACCGTCCATTTGAGTTTGTACCATTGGTAAATCAGGCCTTGATGGTGTATGTGCAAAGGCTCTTGTTACACGATTTTTTTCAGTAACATTTTTATTAAAAAACTTTTTAAATGAATTAAATTTATTATTTATGCCTTTAGCAAAACTAGATTTGCCAAAAGAACTGTTTTTTATCCAATCTGTAAACCTATCTCCTGCGTTACCTATTTTATAAAGAACAGTATCTTTGTAATTACCGCGGCATTTTTCGGCATATTTATCCATGCCTTTTGCAATTGCATACCATGTAGGAATAGCTAAACCGGCAGTCCATGCCATACCTTTCATATCACTTGTAGTATTTGAAACTCTGTTTGCTACATAACTATCTTGGATATTTTCTTTTAATAATTCAGGGTTTCCTGCCTGCATAGCAATTTGCTGCCTCAGCTGTTCTTGCTGCTGTGGTGTCAGTGATTGAAACTGTTGAATATTTTGTTGTTTCTGATTGACATTATTATCGAGCATAGTTTCCCCTATATAAATATAAAAACATTTCGTAAGAAATAATTGACCTTTTATGCAATATGTAAAGAA
This sequence comes from uncultured Candidatus Melainabacteria bacterium, assembly GCA_949915775.1. Classification (GTDB taxonomy): domain Bacteria; phylum Cyanobacteriota; class Vampirovibrionia; order Gastranaerophilales; family Gastranaerophilaceae; genus Stercorousia. Next base: position 5,571 of record CATLEG010000019.1, read on the forward strand.
ATGTAACAGAATTAGCAAAAACTGAAATTTTGATATTTGTATATACTTTATATATACATAAGAGATAAGCAAAAGAGAGATGCTTAAGAGAGGACTTAAAAATGGCAACAGCTAATTTGAAAAAAATTGATGACAAACTGAAAAATATTTATGAAAATCAGGTAACTGTCAATAATAACCAACCATTTGAAGACAGGTCCGATTTATTATTTGCTCAGATGAATTTCATTGCAATAGCAAACAAACAAGCTTTACATTTAATCTAATACCTCAATAACCAAGAGGTCAAAAAGAAATTTTTTTAACTCCAATTTAATTTTTCCCCTACAAAATTTTTACCTGATATCACAAGATGTCAGGTTTTTTTTGCATTAAAAAGCCCTCTTTTGAGGGCTTAATTTTTAAACAGTTTGTTTTATTGCGCTTTGAACACGTTTGAAAGTTTTGTCTTTGCCTATTATTGCAAGTGTTGCAGTCATATCAGCTCCGCAGATTCTTCCTGTAACAGCGGCTCTAATCGCCCACATAGTAATTTTTGGTTTAACACCTTTTTCTTTATAATATGCTCTAAAGGCTTCTAATTTTTCGTGAAGATTTTCTTCTGTCCATTCCCAATCTTTAGCTTGTTCTACAAAAGTTTTTAAAACATCTTGAGAAGTTTCTGTATCAAGTGTTTCTTTTGCTTTTTCGTCAAATTCAACACCTTCACCAAAGAAATATGGAACAGCATCTGTAATATCTGATAACAATGTTAATGGTTCATATGTAATTTCTACCATACGTGTATATTGTTCATCAGTTAGTTCATTAAGATTGTATTTTGTTAAATATGGTTTCAATCTTTCTTTAAGTTCTTCAATAGAAAGCATTTTGATATAATGGCTGTTCATCCAGTTCAATTTGTCGTATTCAAAGATTGAGTTAGATGAAGAAATTTCATTAATTCTGAAATCTTGAGCAATAGCATCAACAGTTTTAATTTCTTCTCCATCAGAAGGAGACCAGCCAAGTAATGCTACAAAGTTGATTAAAGCGTCAGTCAGATAACCTTTTTCAACGAATTCAGAAACGGCAGTTGCACCATGACGTTTAGAAAGTTTACTTCTGTCAGGAGCAAGAATCATACCTAAGTGGCCAAATCTTGGAACTTCTGCACCTAATGCTTCAAAAATTAAAATTTGTTTGAATGTATTTGAAATATGGTCTTCGCCTCTAATTACATGTGATATTTTCATAAGCATATCATCAATAACAACAGCAAAGTTGTATGTTGGAGAGCCATTTGATTTCATTATAACAAAGTCTCCAAGCAAATCTGTGTCAACATGAAGTTCACCTTTTACCAAATCATCAAAAGTTAACATTGAAGATTCATGGAAAGCTTTTTGAGCTTTTGCAATATTGAATCTTATTGCAGGTTTTCTGCCTTCTGCTTTTAGTTTCGCTTTTTCTTCTTCTGTTAAATTTTCACATTTTTTTGTATAAACATAAGGCTTTTTATTTTGACGAGCTTCCTCTTTTTCAGCTTCAAGTTCTTCCGGTGTGCAATAGCATTCATATGCAAACCCTTTATCAAGAAGTTCTTGTACGTATTTAGGATAAATATCAAATCTTTCAGATTGAGTATAAGGACCATATGGGCCGCCAACATCCGGACCTTCATCCCAGTTTAGACCTAATGCTTTTAAGCTGTCAAAAATATTATCGATATATTCTTGACTTGTACGTTCAGCATCAGTATCTTCTATTCTTAAAACGAATTTGCCATTATTTTTTTTTGCAAATAAATAATTAAACAGTGCAGTTCTAGCTGTACCGATATGTAAGTTACCGCTTGGTGACGGTGCAATTCTAACTCTTACGTCTGTCATATTTTTTCCTCACTTTTTCATTTATAAAATATCACGCGCAAATCTTAATTTCAAGGGCTTTGAATTGGGACTTATATATATAAGTTTATCTCAAAACTTCATATACCCGGAATTCTCCCGGTTCAAGTTTATCAAAATGCAATTTTGAACTTTCGCCGTCAAAAGGCACGCTGACAAACTCATTTGAGTCTATATAATATTCTTTTGTTATTTTACAATCTAGTGGAAGATTTAAAGTTTTGTCATAAACCGGATCACAATGTAAAGTCTCAGAATAACTGTTGTTATTTTCGTCGCACATCGAAACTTTTTCCGTTGTATATTTAAAGTTTGATATAACTAAAAACGAAGTTTTTTCAGGTACTTTGGATATAATCCAGGCTGCAAATCCATCATCATCTTGTAAAATAATTTGTGCTTCACCGTCTGTTATTATCGGGTTGTTTTTTACGAATAAATCAATTGCATTGAATTTGTTATAAAAATCATAATGTTTCTCTCTCGGCATAGAAACTTCTTCGCCAATTGTCATTTCAATACCGCGTTTTGTAAAACTTTCATCACCGTCTATATAAAGCATCGGACGTTGAGCATATTTGCCGCCGGGAAGAAATTTATATTTGAACCATTTGTACAATGCACCGTTTTCTCCCAATTGTCCGGGGTATTGGTCTATACATCTGAATTCACCGTCCTGATTATTATATGTTTTTAATATAGATAATTTTTCACCTTTTTTGAAATTTATATTGTAGTTTGCAAGATGTTGATTATCTTCCATAATTTTTTCAGGATTTTTCTCACTCTGCATTACAATATCATTGCCCCATAATAAATCAAAGTTCATATCTTTATGATATTCTTTTAAAAAGTTATCCCACAACATATATTCAGCGAGTGTGCCAAAATAAGGAATTTTGCTTTTTAATGTTTTATTAAGTTTTCCCAGAACAGTCCGCGGGGCACGATAACTTATAGGTCTTTTGTTATCTTCTGAAACTTTATCTACAATATGGTCAATATGGTCTACTCTGTATCCATCAAAATTATATTCTTGCTGCAATTCAATCATATAATTAATAAAATAATCGACAACCGGTTTGTTTAATGTACCGTTTTCAAGATAACAAAAATAGAATGGAGTTTGGCAGTCTAGATTAGCAAAACTTGTAACATCTTCGCCTTTATAATCATAATGTTTAAATGTCGGATATCCTCCGCATTCACTCATTTTATCATATATTGGAACTCCTGAAGAACACCATGCTCCGCCCGGTGCCGGCCATAAACCTTCAGAAATTAGCTCTTCTATAGTCTCAATTTGTTTTGTTATGTTATCTTCGGTTAATTTTTGATTAGTTTTAAAGTCATGAACTTTTGCGACTATTGTACGAACTCTTTTGTGTAATTTTTCTTGATTAACTTTTTTCAGCATTGTTGTTGAAAGCTCTTTTTTCGCTTCGTTCATTAAACTGTCAAAAGTATCATAAATGTTTTTGTAATGACTGCTTAAATCTCCGGCATTTTGAGAATCTTTATAAATGTTTTTTACAAGTTCAATATCTTCATCATCAAAAGCTTCCGGCATGTTTTTAGCAATTTTATCAATATTTTTTTCAAGTTCTGTATTTAAAAGATTTATATCATACCATCTCGCAATTTCTGGATTTGCAAGAACTGCTTTTGAAAATCTTCCGGTTTGAGGCAAAATATCATATATGACAGGATGTCCGGCAAGTTGAGCTAGCATAATAAATGTTTTAACCTGTTGTTTTGCATTCATACCGGTAATTTTCTCTATATTTTCATCAAATAGCTTTTCACTAATTTCGGAACTTTTTGGCAGGTATGCACAGCCAAATTCTCTTGGATGGAATGGAATTAAGTATATTGTAGTATTAAATATATTATTTTCCAGATTTCCTGTAGGCAAAATTAAAAGCTGACAAAGCCAGTTCATAAATTTTCCTGTTTCTTTTGTTTTGTTCCCGTCTCCAAGTCCGGCAAGGTTTATAAGTTTTATATTATGACCTTCTTTTTGTATCCATGATGAATTTTTGATATTGTTTCTTGCCAGAACACTAATTTTATCATCCTCAAACGAAAATTCATTATCTATGAATATTCCGTTATTTTTCCATTTAATTTCCAGTCCGAAAAGAATCTCAGAAGGTGTAAGTTCTTCTAAAGCTTTAATATATGGATATGGTAAATACCCATATTTGTTTATTAATTTTGAAAGCTCTTCTTTTCTCTCTTCTGAAATATCTGAGTATGTATTTTTTAAATTTTTATATATTTCATTAAGTTTCAAAACTTTATTAAGTTTAATCTCTTTTTTCTTAAACCACAATAATCCCATGTCTTAATTCCTCTCACTGAATATTATATCATAAAAGATAATATTCATATTTTTATAATAATTGTATTTTTTACAATATATTGTCCAATCGGGTAATGGATTAATATTTATATACATAATTTAATAATACAGTAGGTTATCTGAAAGAGGTGAATATGGTAAGCAATATGAACGAAAAAAAGATTATTAGTGTAATTATTGTAGAGGATTTTAAATTAACACGTGTCGGTTTAAGATGTGCACTTAATGCAAATGAAGATATTAATGTTGTAGCAGAAGCCGAAGATGCTATTGAGGGATTGAAATTAATAGAAAGACATAAACCTGATGTAGTTTTAATGGATTTAGGTCTTCCTGGCATGAACGGGATTGAAGCAATGGTTAAATGTAAAGAAATGCGTTTTGAATCAAAAATTATTGCATTAACCTCTCATGATCGTTCTGAAGAAGTAATTTCTGCTTTAAGTTCAGGAGCAAGCGCTTATTGTTTGAAAGATATTGATCCAAATAAACTTGCAGATGTAGTAAGAGATGTTTCAACAGGAGTTTGTTGGATAGATCCTATGGTTGCACAAATGACATTAAATGCATTGCCAAAGATTGATAATATGGGATTTCTACCCGGAAAATCAAATTCAGATGGCAGAGTACCATTAACAGAAAGAGAATTTGAAGTATTAAAACATCTGGTTTCCGGTAAAAGTAATACGGAAATAGCAAAAGAATTGATAGTAAGTGTTCATACAGCCAAAGCTCATGTCTGTTCAATATTACAAAAGATGTGTGTAAATGACAGAGTGCAGGCTGCGGTAAAAGCTGTTAAAGAGGGAATGGTCTAATAGTGTAAAACCCATAGTTAATCTATGGGTTTTTTGATATTAAAAAAATTTTAAAAAAGTTATTGACATTTAAATTTGTTTTGTATAGTATAGAAATTGTCGATTGAGCCCCCATCGTCTAGAGGCCTAGGACAACACCCTTTCACGGTGTAGACAGCGATTCGAATTCGCTTGGGGGTACCATAATAAAAACAACACCTTTTATAGGTGTTTTTTTATTATCTAAACTCACAACGAACAACTTTCGCTTGGCGAGAGTGAGCCGAGGGCGAAGGTGCTTTCTTTGAAGCAAGCATAGCTTGTGAAAAGAAAGACCGCAGACCCGTTAAACGCGAGCGAGCAAGACAGGGGTACCATATAAAAAGAATAAGTGCCCAAGAGGCACTTTTTATATGCCTTATGGCTGGCAAGCATAATTATATATTTTTAAATAAATATCATCATTGTCGGGGGATTGCATTTTAACATTATCATAAAATATCAAGTTAGAAGTGTATATTAATTTATAATCTCGATAGACAATTTTAGGTCCAAGGTAAGATTTTTTTATGCCAATAAGTCTGTTTTTACAATCTACTTTACTTTTCAGTAAAAAATCTTCCAATGAGGTTTCTTCTATTATGTTTAAGAACTTGTATCCATTGTGATAAGTTATATATTTTTGAGGTGTTGCCGCCAGCTTATTAGGTATCAGGCTTGAACCATAGTTAACATTATTACTGATATTATTACCAAATACGTTGTAATCAAATGTAAATTGTATATCTACACTTTTGCCCTTAAATTCGGCAGGCAATGGTTTAAATGGCATTGAATTAAGTAATGCATCTAAAGCTGCTTTATCTGCCTGTTTATCACCGGAAGATTTATAAACAGAACTACTTAGTAAACTTCCGTTTTTTGCCAACTTAAACAACAATACAACTCGCAGACTTTCTCGACCTTTAGGCGGTTCCCAATTCATTTTTATTCGTCTTTGTAAATCTCTCATATATGGGCTAAAATCAGGTTCTGTGTTAATATTTTTATTAAAACTTTGGGTTGTATGCTGATAGGGTTCTGCAAAAACAATATTCACAGTGAATAATAACAATATAATTCCAAATAATAAACAAATCTTTTTCATAAAGTAATTATACAATAAATGTTAACTCTTTACAATAAAATTTTTTATAATATAATAGTAATATGACTATTTTAATCCGACGAAATGTAAGATGTTTTTTGAAAGGCTTGTTGTAAAAAATAAGACGCTTACATTTGTCGTAAAAAAGATTTTTTATTACTTGACCTTTCCCCCCGAAAGGTCATTTTTTTAATGTAAAAAATCTTTAATAAAATCAAGATTTTTAGCAATTTAAAATATTCAGTGTACTTAATAAACGAGTGAAAGGTAGTAAAATGAAAAATAATATCCGACGAAATTCAATAATAAAGGCGAATGCCCCAATCGTCAAATTAATGAACTTAATTTGGGGTCTGTAGTACATTATTGAATGGCAAAATTAGTTTTTTGCCTCAGAAAGGACAAAAATGATTCCCGCATTAAATGCAAGTAAAATATATTCAACATTAGGAAATGGAAATTCCTTAGTACCCCTGGCTATCAAGGATGTCGCAAATAGCTTAGGACTTACCGCAGGGTCTTATATTACAGGCGATTCTCTTGAAGGTAAAGACAGATTTATAGATGAATTTGGAACTCAAGCTTTATGGCTTTTGGGTATTCCTGCTTATAAAAAACTTATTGATTTAACTTTATATAAACTACTTAAAATTGATCCGAAATTTGATGTAAGAAACCTTTCACAAAAGAGAGCTAAAGTTTTGGAAAAATCAATTAAATATGCTGATGTGTCTATTAAAGACAGCATGAAAAAAGCTGCAAAGAATACTAAATTTACTAAAAATCTTGCGTTAGGTAAATTTGTAGTTTCAACTTTATTAACTATTGGCTCTTATATTGGTTTGACAAAATACAGACATAAACAAACTCAGAAAAATGCTGAAAAAGAGATTCTTGCAGAAATGCAAAAAGATAAAATCGATTTTTCGTATACAAAACCGGAAAAGAAAACTGCTTTTTGTGGCTTGCAGCAAAAGAAGCAGTTAACATTCACAGGTGGTTTCCAAGATTTTATGTTTAATCCGGTTAAAAACTTGATGATTTTAGATGCTTCAATTTCTGCGGAAAGACTTGCTGATTCCAGAAACAGACAGGAATTAATCGGATATACGATTAAGGAAGGTACATTCTGGGCATTTATGTATTTTGCAAGCAAGCCAATACAGAAATTCTTTGAAAATCGGGTTGAAAACAATAAGAAAATGCCGGCTTCTATTGATTTAGATGCAAGAATAATCGAAAGTAAAGAGTTGGAAAAAGCGTTTAAATCAGGTGAATTAACAAAAAGCACATCAAAAGTCTTGAAACTTCAGTCAATAGAAGAAATGTTAGATTTTATCCATAAAAATCCAGAAGATTTTACTGTAAAAATGGCAAAAATGTCAGATATTTTGCCGACATTAAAACAGGCATCTCAAACTGATAATATTGATTACAGACAGTTTATAGATTTTGATGAATTTAAAGGTGTTGCAGAAAAGCTTGATAAATTAAATAATAAATTTAATCAGTATAAGCAATCGAATGTTACAGACAAGACTCTTGAAGCCTTTTTGAAAAATGTTAAAAAACTAAAAAGACATGCAGTATTGAAAAATATGGGAGCATGTATAGGAGTTCTTGGCGTGATTGCTCCGGCGATTATGGTTGCATTGAGAAAACTTGATAAGAACAATCAAGGATTTCAGGTTAAAGAAGATTTGAAAAAACAGATGGCATCAAAGATTTAATCTAAACATGCCATCTTTAACTGAACCCTTTCAACATCTAACCTGTCACATTCTTTGGTTAGAATTTCCGTAATTAGATAAAAATACTTGCCAGCATGTAGGGTGCAAATTTGCACCAAATTCAAATAAGCTGGATTGCTTCGCTTCCGCTCGCAATGACATATTTAAGATTGTACCAATACCTAATGGGAAAGTGGCTTCGCCACTAATCTATAATTTCAAACAAATCACCGGGCGTGCAATTTAATGCTCTACAGATATTTTCAATTGTTTTAAAACTCACTGTATTAGTTTTGTCATAGTATAGTCTGGTTATTGTGCTTCTACTTACATTTGACATTTGTTCTAATTCATATATTTTTATTCTTTTAGCTCCCATGATAGCTGATAAATTATTTTTTAACATATCTAAATTTTAGCAGTCAAAATTAAATTTGACAGGAAAAGTCATATTTGATATACTGCATGCCAGATGCGACACATGTTTTTTAATAAAAGTTTAAGAAGAAGGTAATTTATGAAAAAGTTTGGGTTCACTTTAGCAGAAGTATTAATCACATTGGGAGTTATTGGTGTTGTTGCCGCAATAACTATTCCGGGAATTATTAAAAATTATAGAAAACATGTTGTTGAAGTAAAGCTTGCAAAATTATACTCTGATTTTACAAAGTCTTTTGAGTATGGTGCTTTAAATAATGATGGAGAAGAATGGTATCATTTTTTGTACTATAATTCCTCAGATAATATGTCAGGCGCAGAAACCAATCAACTCTATGAAAATTTATATAATAAGTATATGAGCCATGTTCGGGTTGGAAAAATATACAAAGCTGGCAAGTTTACTAAAGTAGCCAAAAACTATGAAAACGTTACTTCTAGTTGGTCACTTAATTGGCATGGCGTTTATGAAGTTGACAAAAGAACTATAATTCTTATTTGTAATAATGTAATTTATATTTATCTTTTAGATAATGATAATTATGATTTTACAAATATAATAGCTGGAAAAAATTATTTTAAGTTTGGAACGATATATGGTCATCCGAGTGATAATTTTAAAGCATATCGACCGCATAATATGTCTCCGCTTCCAAGTTGGGCTGAATATAGCACTGAAACTCTGGTGAATTATTGCAGGGATGGATATTCTCAAAGTTGGGTAGGTAGTAAAGTAGATTTTTGTACACAAGCATTTATTCAAAATGGTTTTAAATTTCCAAAAGATTATCCTTATAATTTTTAATAGCTTGAGAAGCAACAAAGCCGGTTGACCAGCAGTTTTGAAGATTAAACCCCCCGCAAAAACCGTCAATATCCATAACTTCTCCGCAAAAATATACCTGCGGAACAAGTTTTGATTCCATCGTTTTTGGATTAATTTCTTTCAAATCAACTCCGCCTGATGTTACAACTTCGCCATCCGGAACTGTACCAATTGCTGTGACTGTAAAGTTTTGAAGTTTGTCTAAAATTTTGTCACGCGTTTTGCCGTTGATAAGGTGACATTTTTTGTCGGGTTCTTCCAGTATAAATTCTGCAAAAGATTTTGGCACATAATCAGCTAACAAATTTTTAATACTTTTATGCGGATTTTCATTCAATGCTGTCTGCAAATCAATATCTCCAACAAAATTAAAACTCAAAGTATAAGGGAATTTATCACGTGCCCTTAATGACGAAATTTTATATACTGCAGGTCCTGAAATACCTTTATGTGTGAATAAAACATCATTAATTGAAACTCCGCTGAGTTTTGATAAATCCTCTTTTGTAACAAGTCCTGTTAATGCAGGTTTCGGCTCAATTATTTTCTGACCGAGCAAACGAATAAGTTCGAAAGATGCATGTCCGCCCGTTGCGATTACGACAAAATCTGACTTGTAAACTCCCATATTGGTTACTATAGAGGTAATTATTTGGTTATTGTGAGATTCTTCGCACTTGTCATCCTGAGCTAACGCGAAGGATCTCAAATTAGTATGCTCAGAATGACAAATATTAGTTTGAGGGGGATTAATTCTTAAAACTTCTTCTTTGACAAATTTTACCTTATTCAAAGCTTTCAAAAATTTTTCTCTGACATCTTTAGCACTGTTTGAAACAGGGAAAAATCTCATATCATCCTGTATATAGGTTGGAACAGCAATTTTTTTGAAAAACTCAATAGTGTCAGCAGTTCCGAATTTTGAAAAGACAGAATACAAAAATTTTTCTCCGCGCGGATAGTTTTTTGCAAGTTCTCTAAAATCATATTCAGCGTGTGCAAGATTGCATCTGCCGCCGCCTGTAGGTAAAAGTGTTAAAAGCGGTGACTTTTTATCAAAAATTGTTACTTCAAAATCATCTTGTAAAAAATATGCACATATACATCCGGCAGGCCCTCCGCCAATAATTGCCACTTTAGATTTCTGCTCTTGTGCCATATAAAAATACCATTTCAGGGTTTTCTAAATCATTATGTAATTCGGTAATAGTTTTATGCAAAAGCGGATGTTCAAAATTCGGGATAAGTTCAAGAAGAGGGACAAGAGTAAAAGCTCTTAGATGAACGAATTTATGCGGAATAATAAGATTTTCATTATTAATTATATCCTTGTTGTAAAACAAAATATCAATATCAATAGTTCTATCAATATAACCTTTTGGGCTTCTTTTTCTGCCAAGTTGATTTTCAATTCTTAGACATTGTTGTAATAAATTTTGCGGTGAGAGAGTGGTTTTAATTTCTAAAACTGCATTTACAAACCATGTTTGAGATTCCATTCCCCATGGTTCAGTTTCATAAAAAGCAGAAGTTCGGATTATAGAAATACCTTCAGATGCGCCTAATAAACCGGCCGCTTGTTGAATGTAGCCGATTCTGTCGCCTGAATTTGAACCTAAACTTAGATAAACTATTGCCATAATTCTATTTTATGGATTTTTTACAATCTTGTCAATATGAAATTTTATAAAACTTTCCCTCGCCCCTTGAGGGAGAGGGTTAGGGAGAGGGGTAAAATAAAGATTCTGAAACAAAATTAGAATGACAATAATATAAACTGTTATATCAAAATTTTTCGTGTTATCATCTTCTTATGGCTAAAGTTAAATCAAAATGGGTTTGTACAGAGTGCGGATATGAAACGGCAGGATATTTAGGGAAATGTCCGGAATGCGGAGCGTGGGGAACTCTGGTTGAAGAAATGCAATTTGCTGCCCCAAAAAATCAACAACCGCAAGACGAATTTATAAATACAGAAAAACCGGAACTTTTAAAAGATATTCATATTGGTGAAGAAGTTCGTGTTTCTACAAATATTTCAGAATTCGACAGAATTTTAGGCGGCGGACTTGTTCAGGGTTCACTTGTTTTGATTGCCGGAGACCCGGGTATCGGTAAGTCTACTATTCTTTTGCAAACCAGTGGTGAACTTTGCAAAAATAATAAAAAAGTTTTGTATATTTCTGCTGAAGAAAGTGCAAGTCAGTTGAAACTTAGAGCTGAAAGACTTTCTATTGATGCAGATAATTTGTTTATATATCCTCAGACTTCTATGGAAAATATAAAATCCCAAATAGAAACGCTTTCTCCTGACATTGTTGTAATTGACAGTATTCAGGCTATTTATTCTCAAAATGTTGCAAGTTCGGCAGGAAGTGTTTCTCAAATCAGAGAATGTACAAATCTTTTGATGCATATTGCAAAATCGAAAAATGTTACGGTTGTTGTAATCGGTCATGTTACAAAAGATGGAAATATCGCGGGGCCAAAAATCCTTGAACATATGGTGGATACAGTTATTTATTTCGAGGGCGATAAGTATAAATCTTATAGAATGCTTAGATCTATGAAAAACCGTTTTGGAAATACTTCTGAAGTGGGGATTTTTGAAATGCATTCAGATGGTTTGCGTGAAGTTAAAAATCCGAATGAATTATTTTTGAATGAGCGTTCTCAAGTTGCAACTCCGGGAAGTGCTATTATTGTTACAAACGAAGGAACTAGACCGTTGCTTGTAGAAATTCAGGCATTAGTCGGAACAACGCCATATCCGACACCGAGACGTGTTACAAACGGTGTTGATACAAGCAGAGTTTTACAAATTCTTGCAGTGCTTGAAAAACGTGTTGGATTAAACCTTTCAAAGCAAGATGTTTATGTGAATGTTATGGGCGGAATTGATGTATCAGAGCCTTCCGCAGATTTAGGTATTGCGCTTGCTGTTGCAACATGTGCGCGTGATGTCGTTGTGGATTCTCAAACAGTTATCATTGGTGAAATCGGTTTGTCCGGCGAAATCCACCCTGTAAATAATATTGAAAAACGGCTTAATGAAGCTGTTATGACAGGTTTTAAAAAAGCTATAATACCTTATGCAAACAAAATTGAAGATAAAAGAATCGAAATAGTTCCTGTAAAAAGACTTATTGATGCAATTGGAGCTTGTATTTCTCCGGTAAATAATTAATATTCAATTCCTTTTCTTGCAGAAACACCTTTGTCCCAATAATGTTTTACAGGCTTTATTTCAGAAACGAGATGCGCAATCTCAATGATTTTGGGGTTAGCATTACGGCCGGTTAATACAATTTCCATTTCTTCAGGTTTGTTTTTAAGAATCTCAACGGCTTCATCAATATCAATAAATCCCATATCAATTGCAATATTAGCCTCATCAAGAATTATAAGATTATATTCATCATTTTTTATAGCGTTTTTGGCTAGCTCCCACCCCTTTTTTATTTCCTTTAAATCTTCTTCTGATTGATTAGCTCTGTAAACAATTCTGTCCAGCCCTGCTTGAATAATAGTTAAATTTTTTGAAATTTCCGGTGAAAGTTCTCTAAAAGAGTTCAATTCACCGTAATCATCTCCGCCTTTTGTAAACATTATGATAAGGACTTTCCAGCATCTGCCGAGAGCACGCATTGCAAGACCTAAAGATGCTGTTGTTTTACCTTTGCCGTTTCCGGTGTAAACCTGTATGTATCCGTGTTTTTCCCAATTCGGATTTATTAAATTATTGCATTTGTCCATGCATTTATTATATAGTAAAAACATGGACTGTAAAACATCTTTAAGAATTAGTGCAAAGAATATAAGGAAAAAGCTTGATATTTCATCAAAAAGTTTAAAGCTTACATCTAAAATCAGGCAAATGCCTGAATATATAGAGGCAAAAAATGTCTTACTTTTTTATCCTATGAAATATGAAATAAATCTTTTAGATTTGTTGAATGATAGCAAAAATTTTTATTTACCGAAAGTCTGTAAAGATAAACTTTTAATTTGTCCGTTCCAAAAGGGGGACAGGCTGGAAAAATCTTGTTTTAATGTTTGTGAACCATGTTCAAATTCTATAGAGCCTGAAATTATTGATTTAGCATTTGTTCCGGCATTGATGGCAGATAAAATGGGGTATCGTTTGGGTTATGGCGGCGGCTTTTATGACAGATTTTTAACAAATTATAAAATAAAATCTATTGTTCCTATTGCAAAAGAATTGCTTGTTGATGAACTGCCACGGGAGGAATTTGATGTAGCGGTTTATAAAGTTTTATGTACGTAATCTTGAAAAATATTAAAAAATAGCTTATACTGTAATAGTATTATGAGGATTGGTTTTATGAAAAATATAGTTTTGCAAAAGAGACAAGCATTCTCATTGGCGGAAGTTCTTATTACTCTTGGAATTATCGGAGTTGTTGCATCTTTGACCATGCCAACACTGGTTTCTAACCATAAAAAAGCTGTTTTGAAATCACAATTTAAAAAAGCTTTTTCTTCTGTATCACAAGCATATGATGCAGCAGCCGGCAGTTTAGGCTATTATCCTAATTGTTACTATTGGGAAGTTGGTACAGCACATCATTGTGTTGAGTATGGTGCAGATAATGAATGTTCAAAATATGTAATTGATTCTACTGGAGAAGAAATCTATGATGGTATAAATGGACCGCGTGAAAGATGTAAACCGCTTGCTGACGCGCTTGAAACAAGTTTAAAAATAGTCAAAAAATGCGACGGCAATGCTTATGCAGATGGATGTATTCCAAAATATGAAGGCTTAGACTCCCTAAAGGCCGCTGATAATGAAGATTTAACCCAAGCTGAATTAACACAAATGACTACCGATTGCAGTGGATTTAGACAAAATAATATACTTAATAAAAGTAAAGTATATGTTCTTGCTGACGGGTCTATTTATATTACTTATGGTACTGATGATTATTATAAATACCCACTGTTTCTTTTAGATGTAAACGGTAAAAAGGGGCCTAATAAATGGGGGCATGATTTGTTTGCATTAGAATTGGAAGGAAGTATAGGAAAAGAATTCTATGTGGGTCATAATACCGGTTGCTTTGCAATTGAAGAAGGCGGTACTACTGCAAGAGAAATGCTTTTAGATAAATAATCTTGTTAGGCTATAAATAAATATTTTTTTTATGTTATGCTAAGACTATGAAACGGGTTATGTATGTTGTTATAGTCTTAGCATTAATTTTAGGGTTGTGTAAAGCTTGCATAAAACAAGATGTTCCCGGTAGCAATCCGGTTCAGTTGCAGCCTAAAACAGAACTTGCTGATGCAGATTATCCTATAGAACAGAATATTACTATTGGCGGTGTTGATTATCTTCAATCGCAAGTGCCGATTGGTAAATATGGCGGACAGTTTGTTTCTTCAACGATTGGGGAAGGCCCGAAAACGTTTAATCCGTTTAATTCAAAAGATAATATTTCGTCAACGATGTCAGAGATTATGTATGACGGGCTTGTTACGACAAATCCCGTTACGGGCGAAACTATCCCGAAACTTGCTAAATCTTTTACGGTAAACGGGTGTGAATATATCGTAAATCTACGTCATGGCATAAAATGGTCGGACGGTAAACCTATTACGGCAGATGATGTTATGTTTACGTGGAATAAAATTATTCTTGGCGGTTACGGAAATACTTCAACACGTGATTCGATAATTATTGACGGTAAATTGCCGACTGTCACAAAGATTGATGATTATACCGTAAAATTTGTTACACCTAAACCTTTTGCACCGTTTTTGAGAATGTTATCTTCACCGATTGCGCCAAAACATGTTTTTGAACCTGCCGTAAATCGTGGGAAAACATATTTTGACGGATTTTTATCGACAAATACTAGACCTGTGGAATTTGTAACCTCGGGCGCGTTTAAGTTGAAAGAATATGTTCCAGCTCAGCGTGTCGTTTTTGAAAAAAATCCAAATTATTATGTTATAAACAAAGACGGGCAAAAACTTCCTTATCTTGAAAAACTGGTTTATTTAATTGTCGGCGACATAAACAATCAAGTTTTGAAATTTGAGGGGGGAGAACTTGATGAAATAAGTTTGCAGGGAGCAAATGTCGCGCGATTTAAAGAAATGGAAAAACACTCTGATTTTACTGTCTATAATATCGGCCCTGATACAGGTACCATGTATCTTTCTATGAATATGAACAATCGTAAAAATGATAAGGGCAAATATTACGTTGATCCGAAAAAACAAATTTGGTTTCAGAACAAAAATTTCAGGCAGGCGGTGGATTTTGCACTTGACAGAAAAAATATGGTATTTAATATTGCAAATGGGCTTGCATATCCTTTATTTACTCCTGAAACATTAAATTCCATATTCTTGAATAAAGAGTTGAAACCGTATGACAAAGATCTTGAAAAGTCGCGTAAATTATTGAAAAAATCAGGATTTTATTGGGATAAAGCTGGACATTTGCTTGATCGTTTTGGAAATCATGTTGAATTTGATCTTTACACAAATGCTGGAAACACAGAACGTGAAGCAATCGGAGTTATGGTGAAACAGGATCTTGAAGATTTGGGTATGAAGGTTAATTTTAAACCGGTTGAATTTAATTCGCTTGTAAACAAACTTATGGCAACTCTTGATTGGGATATGGTTATAATGGGATTTACAGGTTCGCCTTTAGAACCGAATGGAGGCAAAAACGTATGGCTATCTGACGGGACTTTGCATATATTCAATCAACGCCTTGAAGGTGATGAAAAAAGCCGCCGTTACCCGTTTGAAAATCGTATAGATTATCTTTATACACAAGGGGCGCTAGCTACTAAATTTGAAGATAGAAAAAAATATTATGATGAGTATCAAGCGATAGTGTATGATGAAAAACCGTTTATTTATATATATTCGCCGATTAGAATTGTAGCAATAAGAAATAAGTTCAAAAATGTTTATCCGACAACACTTGGCGGTGTTACGCATAATATTGAGGAAATTTATATTCAAAGTCGTTAAGGCTATAAGACGTAAAGACGATAAGTTCTTTAAAGAAAGTGATATTGAAGGTTTGTATCAAAATAACTTAATGAAACGAACTTAACGTCCTATCGTCCTAACGACTTTAATCTAATGTAACGAAAACTTAATAAAAACTTCTAAAAATCACAATTGTAAAGAAATGTAAAAATAAATTTACAAACCTGGAAACCCTTGCTATAATTGCTCATAGCATAGCATAGCATAGCATTACTACACCCATAGCAATTCTTTTCGCCAGTTTTACTTTCTAAAAGTATAAGTAGTTTGCAATACGAGTAAAACAGAGAGGAGATTACATTATGGGTATTCAAGTTCAAAAAGGTGATACACTATGGGGTATCGCAAAACAAAGTGTACAAGCACAAAATGGTGAAGGACAAAAAGTTACTAATCAACAAATTGTTGATGAAATGAACAAAATTGCAAAGGCGAACGGATATGACAATATCGACGATTGCGTAAAAGATAATTTTTACGCAAAAAATGGCAAACTTGGCAGTCTAAGTGTAAAAGGGCTTGAAGTTGAACGTGCAGAAGAAAGTTCAGAAGGGGCACCTGGTACAGCCGGAGCAGCAGATGAAGCATCAGTTGAGACAAATCCTGCGGATACTGAACAAGCACTCGAGTATACAACACTTGGTGCAATGGGAACTTTGGGAACTAAGACCGTTTTAAAAAGTGCTGCAACAATTATAAAAGACAAAAAAGTAAGAGAAGGTGCCGCTAAATTACAAAAACAAGCTAAGAAAGCAGCAACCAAAGTTAAATGTAACGTCGCTGCTGAAAAAGTTAAACGCGCAAGAAATGGTCAAGCGGCAAAAATGAGAGATGCACGCAAAGCGGCAGAGGCAAATAAAGCTGCAAAAAATACCTTAAAAGCAGAACAGGCAAAATTAAGAAGCTTGAAAGCGAATAAAGCTTCAGCCGATGCCATTAAGGCACAAGAAAAAGTCGTAGCAAAAGCTAAAGCAAATAGTGTTAAAGCAACAGAAACAATGAAAGCTAAAAGAAAAGCTGCCGGATTAAACAAAACAACAGGTCAACCGCTTAAAAATAAAAAGATTGTAAAAACAAGGAATAGTAAAGTTGCAGTAGCGAGTGCTAAAAAAGCTGTACTTAAAAAAACAGCAGCGAAATCTGTTACTAAAAAAGCTGCAACAAAAGTTACAGCAAAAGCCACCGCAAAAGCTTTAATGAAGGCTGGTGGAAAAACTATACTTAAGAAAATTCCTGGCGTAGGTTTAATAGCCGGTATTGCATTTGCTGTAGATAGAGCCAGCCATGGTGATTGGTTGGGTGCAACCGGTGAAGTTTTATCAGGTGTAGCATCTTGTGTTCCGGGAGTTGGAACAGCTATATCAACCGCAATTGATGTTGGTTTGGCAGCTAAAGATGTATATAATGCAAGATAATAAGTATAAAAATTGCGCGGCAAAAGTTTACTTTTGCCGCGTTTTTTTATTGAATTGTCCTTGATTCTCTTATCGGGCTATAAATAAAAATCTTGTTCATGTTATTCTTATAAGTAGTGTTATTGTGAGGGTACGTAATTGCAAATACTTATTTATATCTTAAAACGAATATTACAGACAATACCACTGCTTATTATAGTTTCATTGATAAGCTTTTTTATAATACGATTGTCGCCCGTTGATCCGCTTGCCGAATTGAGATTAAACCCGTCGGTTTCTAAAGAAACTTTGCAGGCAGAAACTCAGCGTTTGGGTTTGGACAAACCCATAATTGTTCAATACGGCAAATGGGCAAAATCATTTGTCAAAGGCGATTTGGGCGTAACTTCCAATGGTGAAAAAGTCAGTACAAAGTTGAAAGAACGTATTCCAAACACCTTGCTATTAACTACAATCGTAATCTTATTATCGTGGATAGTCGGAGTTCCGCTTGGAATTTTGTCTGCCGTTTATTGGAAAACTCCTTTCGACAGAATTCTTACAGTTTTAAAAAGTAATGGAATGGCTATACCTTCATTTTTCTTTGCAGTATTATTGTTGATTTTTGCGGTTAAAACGGGGTGGTTTCCCGTCGGCGGTTTGACAAGCTCTAACTTTTTAGAGATGAATTTTTGGCAAAAGTTTGGCGATATTGCGCATCACCTTGTATTACCGGTGACTGTTTTATTTACGCTTTCTCTTGCAGGATTGCAAAGACAAATGAGAGGAAATCTCTTGGATGTTTTAGACAGTGACTATGTGAAATTTGCCAGAGCAAAGGGTTTGAGCGAATTTAAGGTCATTTTTAAACATGCTTTAAGAAATGCGGTTAACCCGCTTATAACTCTTTTGGGATTTGAATTTGCAGGACTTTTAAGTGGAGCTGCTTTGACAGAATATGTTTTTCAATATCCCGGTTTAGGGCGTTTGATTTTAGAAGCTGTTTTAAAATCTGACATAAACCTTGTTATGGCATCATTGATGATGGGGGCGGTAATGCTTATTTTAGGCAATTTGATTGCTGATATACTTTTGATTATGACTGATCCGAGAATCAGAGGAGGCAGTTAATAAGATTTGTCATTCTGAGGCGGGTAATTATGAGATTCTTCGCTAATGCTCAGAATGACCAAAAGCCGAAGAATCTCGTTATGATAAAGAAGGATAAATTTGCTTAAAGACTTAATTAAACAACTATGGAAAGATAAGTTTGCACGAATTGCCCTGATTGTTTTGGGGATAATATATCTAGCGCTGTTTTTCGCGGATTTTATTGCACCTTATACAAAAGATTTTTCTGATAGAACAATGGCTTATGTTCCGCCTTCAAAGATTTTTACGATAGATGAAAACGGCAAATTTTCAAAACCTTATACCTACAATTATAAGCGGGAATTTGACCCGAACGATTTGAAAATTGTCTATACGCTTGACAGAAGCCAAAAACATTATGTTGATTTTTTTGCAAAAGGTCAACCTTACAAGTTTTTAGGACTAATTCCATTGAAACGCCACCTTATCACCACCGATAATGAAGGGCGATTATTCTTGCTCGGAACTGATATTAATGGGCGTGACGTATTTTCAAGATTGCTTTTTGGCGGTCGGATTTCTATGACAATCGGTTTTCTTGCCCTGTTCGTATTGTTTCCGATAGGACTTTTGTATGGCGGGATTGCTGGATATTTCGGCGGTAAAACCGATATGATTATGATGAGGTTTGCAGAAGCTGTTATGTCTATTCCTAGTTTTTATCTATTAATAATTTTAGCGTCAATTTTGCCGTCCGGAATGACGAGTGTTCAGCGGTTTATGCTTATTGTTGTAATTCTTGCGCTTATAGGCTGGGCAGGATTTGCACGTGTTGTCAGGGGTATGGTCTTATCTATAAAAAATCAGGAATATGTTCAGGCTGCAAAATCAATCGGCGCTTCGCGCCTTAGAATAATCGTAAAACATATCTTACCTCAGACAACAAGTTTTGTAATCGTTGCAATGACATTATCTGTACCTTCGTATATTTTGTCTGAGTCAGGCTTAAGCTTTCTAGGTTTAGGTATTCAACAGCCTGATGCAAGCTGGGGAAATATGCTTAAAGAAGCGCAGGAATATACAAATATAATTTATAGACCCTGGCTTTTAACTCCCGGATTTTTAATTTTTGTTGCAGTATTGGCTTTTAACTTAATAGGTGATACAATTAGAGATGTGTTAGATCCGAAGAGTAAACAAAGATGACAGGAGGACAAGAAGACAGGAAGGCAAGTTTATTAATGTAAACAGCTTGACCTCTTGACATCCTGACCTCTGTGCATCTGATAGGAGATTATTGATGGAATACATTGATATTGGAATAAGAATACTTTCAGCATTATTATTAGGTTTTGCAATCGGTTTGGAACGAGAAATGACCAACAAATATGCAGGTTTGAGAACAAATATTCTTGTTTGTTTAGGTGCTTGTATATTTACGATAATTTCTATATATGGATTTCCTACTTTTGCAGATGGAGATAATGTAATCGTTTCACAGGCTACAGGTGTAAGAGATACGGCACGTATTGCCGCTCAGGTTGTTACAGGTATTGGTTTTATCGGCGGTGGTACTGTATTACGTCATGGAGCAACGGTTTTTGGTCTTACTACGGCAGCAACTTTATGGATTGCTGCAAGCATAGGTATGGCTTGCGGTGCCGGTATGTATTTAGTTGCATTTATAGGTACAATTTTATCAATAATTACTCTT
>CATLEG010000020.1 GCA_949915775.1 uncultured Candidatus Melainabacteria bacterium
GCACCATTTACACCTGTTATAAAATATATATTTAATTTCCCATCTTCATAGTTTAAGGTGTTATCGCCGGCATTTTTTAATGTTGTTAAAAACTCATTCCGCAAATATTCTTTAACCTGTGCCGGTTTAATTTTTGATTGTCCGCGAAGTTTATCAACGAGTTCGGATGCATAATTCACTCCTAAATCAGCACTTATAAGTGTATCTTCCATATCGTCAAGTACAAACTCAGAAAATTCTTCTTCTTTGCCAACTGCATCAACGACATTTCCAACAAGTGCGTGCGCTGTATTAGAAACTGTTTCTTTTAAATTATTAAATTTATCTTTAAAAAATCCGAACATATTTTTGATGGCAGGAAGTCCGGATGTCAGGAAGTCAAGCTGCCCCATATGTGACCTATGGAAACTGGCTTGCCTTCTTGTCTTCTTGCCTTCTATTCCTCCTAATTTATACCGTAATCTACAATTACTTTTGCTAAAATTCCGTTAATAAAAGCGGCACTGTCGTCTGTAGAATATTTTTTAGCAAGTTCTAAAGCCTCGTCAACAACAACTTTCATTGGTGCATCTTTGATGTACAAAAGTTCAACGATTGCGATTCGTAAAATATCTTTATCCATTTTTACTAATCTGCCTAAATCCCAGTTTTTAGCGTATTTTTGGATTATTTCATCAATTTCTTCATGATGTTTTTGGAAGAAATCTGCAATTTGTATAGCATAATTTTTAACATCATGCTGAGAATCTAAAGTTGTAAATTCGGCGATTTCCAGTGCTAGAAGAGCTTTTTCAGCAATGTCAATCATTTCATTAATTCTTCCTGTCATATCTGATGTCATTGGAATTGGCACCGGAATGTTTGCAGCACCGATTGGGCGGCTTAAATTTATTTCAGAATCAGATTCATAATTATCGATTTGATCTCTCATAGCGACAAGTGAGCCAACGGCTATTTTTAATTCATCACTTGCACTGCTTGTTAGGATTCTTACTGATTTAAGAATAATATCTTGTAAATTTTCTCTTGAATAATTTGTAATTTTTTTATCAAATTGTGAAAATAGTATAAATGCCAGTTCTCTGGCTGCTCTGCGCGCTTGCATATATGTTACCTCATTAATTTTCTTACATAACTAATATTATCATAAAAAGAAGAATCATCAATAAAAAAATAATTAGTGTATAAATTACAATATATTTTAAATGTCTGAGGTTGGAATTTACATGTCAAGAGTAAAATTTAAAATACTAGACTAATGGATAAAATTTAAAATACAATAAAAAGAACAGTGCAGGCCTGAATAAGTGTACTTTAGGCACTTTATGGCAAAATGCACTATCTGCCGCTAGTTTAAACTAATTAACAAAAGTTAATAATAGGGGTTGACAAATTAAATATAATGGTATATAGTGAAAATGTTAGATGAAGTGTTAAATGAACACTTAATAAAACCTCAGAGAGGAGGAAAATTATGTTAACAATCAATCCTGTAAAATTTAATAAAATAAAAACTATTACTTTCGGTGAAGGTAATTTAAATAACTTAACCCCGAATACAGCGATTTTATCGCTGCAAAATCCAAATGCGAAAATCAATTTTGAAAATGACTTAAACAGAACAAGAAAAGCTGATTTAGTTCAATCTCAAAATATGCTTGGTGCTCTTGGTGCTAAGCTTCGCAAGACTTATAATATACTCTTTTCACCGGACTATGATAGAGCGAGTGCAAATCCTAAACACATTTCATTCCTTGGATAGTCTGCTACCCCAAAACTTACTACATAGATTATAACCATGTTGCTAAGTAATTATTTAATAAAATAAAGTATCCTTTCTTTTGAAAGGATATTTTATTATGTACGACAAAATTAAAGATATTAGATTCAATTCAGAAAAAGCTTTTTGTTTTTTCTCAAAAAAATTAGCATTCACATTAGGACCTGTCGAGCTAAAAACAATGCTTGATGAAGGCAAAGTTAAAGTTGTAGATGTCAGACGTACTGAAGATTATGAAATTGCTCATATTCCAGGGGCAATATCAATTCCGAAAGATGAAATTGAAAATAATCTTGATAAGTTATCTAAAGAAGAAGTTACAGTAATTTACTGCTATAATCGCGAGTGTCATTTAGGTTATGCTGCTTGTTTAAAACTTGTTGAATTTGGTTATCCTGTAATGCATCTGGATGGCGGTTTTAAAACTTGGACTGAAGATTTTAGATTTGCAACAATAAACTAAATAAAAAAAACTCCCGCCAGATGGTGGGAGTTGGAATTCTTTTTTCATAATTCCTCGTAATAGTGTGAAGTGTAGTGTGCAATAAAACGTTTTTTTTGATTCCTCGTTTTATGCTTTCCTCGTGTCATATATATAAAAAAATTTTTTTATGTGAAATTGCTATAAATGTGATATATATATGATATATTGTTACAAATCTTAATAAATACAAAATTTAAAATCTTTATTTTACATAAAATCATGCTATTATTAACTTGAGAGGTAAAAAATGAAAATATTAATTTCTAACGATGACGGGATTGCTGCAAATGGTATTAGATGTCTGGCAGAAGTGTTATCTCAGGATAATGAAGTATATGTAATTGCTCCAGATAGAGAAAGAAGTGCAGCAGGGCATTCTCTTACTCTTCATACCCCTATTAGGGTGGAAGAAGTTGAGGCTTATAATGGGGTAAAAAGGGCTTGGGTTACAACAGGAACTCCCGGAGATTGTGTAAAAATTGGTATTAATGCGATTTTATCTCCAGAAGAACAGCCTGATATTATTATTTCAGGTATAAATCACGGGCCAAATTTAGGAGCTGATATTTTATATTCGGGAACAGTAAGTTGTGCTATGGAAGGTGCAATGATGGGATTTCCGAGTATTGCTATGTCTCTTGCAAGTATGAAATATGAACCGGATGATTTTAAATTTTCAGCAAAATTTGTTCATGCATTGCTTCCAAAGCTTTCACAATTTACATTTCCGAAGAAAAGTTTATTAAACATAAATGTACCGGCTCTTGAAGAAGAAGATATTGCAGGTGTTGCAATTACGGAAATGGGTCGTAAGATGTTTACGGATAATTATGAAAAAAGAATTGATCCGCGCGGAAAAGTATATTATTGGATGGCTGGAGAGTTGATAACTGAACCGGTTGATGCAAAGACAGATATTGCTGCGGTTAG
Organism: uncultured Candidatus Melainabacteria bacterium; assembly: GCA_949915775.1. Classification (GTDB taxonomy): domain Bacteria; phylum Cyanobacteriota; class Vampirovibrionia; order Gastranaerophilales; family Gastranaerophilaceae; genus Stercorousia. Next base: position 3,195 of record CATLEG010000020.1, read on the forward strand.
AAATAATAAAATTTCAATAACTCCTGTGACATACGAAATGACTAATGAAAACACAATGTCTGATTTAGAAAAAGTATTGTGCAATAATAACTTATGTAACTGGTTTTAGACTTTTTTAGTTGTTAAAGAAATTGTACGATTTTTATTTTTTAAATAATTTTGTAAATTTTGTCCAGCCTTTTTTGAAGAAATTACCGATTGATTTTCCGGTATTTACAAAGAATTTTTTTGTGTTTTTCCAGTTTAAATTTTTCAGACTTTTACCGTTAAATAAGTTTTTGACCCATTTTGTTATTGATTTAAATTTCCAGATACCTGTAACAAGTGCGCCGGCAGCAAGAATACCGAAGGCCCATTTTTTCCAAGACGGGTTTTTTATGAAACCTGAATCTTGTTGTTCATTTTCCGGTAATTTATTTTTTTGTTTTTTAAATTCATCAATTTGCGGCTGCTTAAGTGCAGGAGCATTTGGAAGCGGCGGTCCGATATATGGTGAAGGCGGAGCAGATGGAGCTCCGATATAACGCGGTGCTTGATCTGTAATAAATGATGGTGCATCAAAATCTAAAACATTATTTTGTGCCAACATATCTAAATTGTATGCCCAATTATTCATTTTAACCCTTTGCGTTTACAGGAACTTACATACGTTCCCGACCAACCTTTACATTTATATAAAGTTATTTTTTGTATAAAAATTGCTTTTTATGTAATTATTTGTTACATTTTTGTAATATGAAAGAGATTTTAATTAAAAATAAATATTTTATAATATTGTGGATTGTATGTATTGTTGCTTTGGCAACTTCTTTGGGACACTATTCCGGAATTTTGATTGATTTCGGACGGGAAGTTTATTATCCTGAAAGAATTTTGCAGGGAGATGTTTTATACAAAGATTTGTTTAATATTTACGGCCCGCTGGCATATCAGATTAATGCTGGTTTGTATAAAATCTTTGGGGCAAAGCTTTCTACATTGTATGGAGCGGGAGCGGTTTGCTCGCTTTTGACGGTAAGCGGTGTTTATTTACTTGCAAACCGTTATATGTCAAAGCTTTTAAGCTTTTCTTTGGGGTTGTTTACGATTGCAGTCGGTGTAACTACTACAAGCATATTTAATTTTCATTTTCCATATTCATGGGCGGTATTGTATGGTCTGATTGCATTTATTTATTCGCTTTATTTTATAAAAGAAAAATTGTGGCTGAGTGCGCTTTTGGCGGGAATATGTGTTACTTGCAAGTATGATTTTATTTTATATGCGTTTGTTGTTTTATTTTTGATTGTAAAACAGCGTGATTGGAAAGCGCTGCTAAGCTTTGTTTCTATACCTGTTTTAAGTTTTGGAGTTTTATTTGCACAGGGGCTGCAAATTTCAGATTTAGTAAATTCGTTAACAATTGTGAAAAATATGGCTAAAAGTAAGACTTTGGTATATTTTTATCAGAATAGCGGAATATATTTTCATCCAAAAGCTTTATTGATGGATTTACTTTTGTTTTTAAAATTTGTAATTCCTTTTGGCGGAATACTTTTGGGCACTTGGAAAAACAAAAAAATAATCACAATTATTTCTTTTATTTTAGCGATAATTTTCTTTGATGCAAAAGTAATGTTCGGATTTTTGCCGATGTTATTAACAATTCTCATAGTCGCGTCATTGCGAGCGAACATAAGTGAGCGTGGCAATCTTATTATAATGCAGATTTCCGTACTCTTGGCTAGTGCAAAAGTTTTCTGGGTGTTGATTATGGGGAGTTACGGCACATATTATGTTTCATTATTGTTGATTGCTCTTTTATCTTTGTTGCCGCGAAAATTTGATAAAGTCGTCGGAATTTATTTTATTCTTTTGAGTATTTTTGTTTTTGTCGTAAATAGTATGGGTTCTTATGTCAAAACTCCCGACAAAATTGTTAATTATGTAAAAGAAAACACCAAACCGACCGACAAAGTTGTTGTTTTTCCTGAGGGAATGATTATAAATTTCCTTACAAACAGGCAATCTGACGGGTTTTATAATTCTATGCTTCCATTATATGTAGAAACTTTTGGAGAAGATAAAATTATTGAACATTTTCGCGCAAACAAGCCTGAATATATAATTTTGAACAACTTAAACATGAAAGATTATTATTTTGAATATATTTGTAAAGATTATGCATTAGATTTTTGCAAATTTGTACAAGAGAATTATGAGCTGGTCAATGTTATAGACGATGGATACAGATACAGTATTTTTATGTTAAAATAATTTTATGAGGTGAAACGGAGGCTTTAGCCTCAGGAGGCAAAAGATAAGATTATACAAAAATCTACAAAGAGGGTAAAAAAATGGAAAGATTTTATTTAACAACAGCTATAGATTATGTAAACGGCGCTCCGCACATCGGTCACGCTTATGAAAAAATATTAACTGACGTAATTGCAAGACACTATTCTCAAAGATGTGATGATGTTTATTTCTTGACAGGTACCGACGAACATGGGATTAAAATCCAAAAAACAGCAGCAGCTCAAGGAAAAAGTCCAAAAGAACTTTGCGATGAAAATTCTCAAAAGTTTAAAGATGCCTGGAAAGCGCTTGATATTGATTATACAAAATTTATCAGAACTACTGACGATTACCACGAAAATGCCGTTCAGCATATTTTTGATAAATTGTTGAAACAAGGTGATATCTACAAACATTCTTATGAAGGGTTGTATTGTCAGGGTTGCGAATGCTTTTTGAATCCGAAAGATTTGACAGAAGATGGACTTTGCCCTGATCACTTAAAAAAACCGGAAGTTGTTAAAGAGGAAAATTACTTCTTTAGACTCTCAAAATATAAAGATGCAATAATCAAACATATTAAGGAGCATCCTGATTTTATTCTGCCTGAATTCAGAGCAAATGAAGTTTTAAATCAGTTGGAAGATATTCAAGACATCTCCGTATCCCGCGCAAAATCAAATGTTCAATGGGGAATTGATGTTTTGGGTGATGATGAACAGTCAATTTATGTTTGGATTGACGCACTTTCAAATTATATTACGGCTCTTGGTTATGATCCGGAAAATTCGTCGGACGATTTCAAAAAATATTGGCCATGTGATGTTCACGTAATCGGTAAAGATATTTTGAAATTCCACAGTATTTACTGGCCGGCATTTTTGATGGCATTGGATTTGCCTTTGCCAAAACATATCTTTGCACATGGCTGGATTACGATTGACGAAACTAAAATGTCTAAATCTTTAGGCAATGTCGTTTCACCGACATCAGTGTTAGAAAATTTTAATATGGAATATCCTGATGCGTTCAGATATTACATGGCAACATCTGCGCCTTGCGGACGTGACGGAAATTATTCCGATGATGATTTCAAAGAAAAAGTTAACGCACACCTTGCAAACAGCATGGGTAATCTTTTAAACAGAACTCTTTCAATGCTTGTGAAATATTTTGACGGCGAAGTTAAAGCTGAATTTAAACTATCCTGTCATCCTGAACTTGTTTCAGGATCTAACAGTTTGATGAAAAAAGCAATGGGAACAGTTCAAATCGTTAAAAATCACTTTGACAACTTTGAACTTGCAGAGGCAGGATTAGAAATAATTTCACTTGTCGATGCGACAAACAAATATGTTCAAGACAATGCGCCATGGACTTTAGCAAAAGAAGAAAAAATGATTGAATGCGGACAGGTTTTGACAAATGTTCTTGATATTATGTGCGTAATCGCAGCATTAATCTATCCATATTGTCCTAATATTGCGCGTGATATGGCAAGACAATTGTCATTTGATTTGAATACAAAATTAGATGATTTAACAACAGATAATATAAAAATTGGCAAATTAATTTCAAAAGAAGATATTAAACCTGTCTTTTTAAGATTGGATAGCGAGTTTGCCGATAAAACTTCTAAAAAATAAAAATGATAAATAGTATAATATTACCATCAACTAGAATAATTAATAATAACACTGCCGGTAAAAAAACAAAAGTAACTGAAAAAAAGCATAATACAAAAACGACAGATAATAGTAAAATAGCAGGGGCTGTGCTCGCTACAGCACTTGCTGCCGCAACGATTACAGGAATTGCTGTCAGCCATAATGGTAAATTGGCGCGAAATAATTTAGCTAAAAAGTATAAGAAAAATTATAAAGATTTAAGTGAACTTTATAGTGCTTCGCAAAAAAAAGTTGAGCAATTAAAAAAAGAAAATACAAAAAAAGAAAATACTTTATCGAATTTACTTGAACATCATTATGAACTGATTCATGAAAATGACGATTTAGCAGAAGAAAATCAAATTTTAACAAAAGAATATGAAAAACTTGAAAACTTTATAAAAAATTCAATTGATTCTAAAAACTTATTTAATGAAGTTTATAAAAATTTGAAAAATAAGATTGCTAAAGCTGATTACGGCTATGATATCTCAAAACCACCGATTGTTGGAAAAAGAGAAATACCGAATTACAGTAACTATATAGAATTACCTAAGCCAATAGGGAAGAAAAATCGTGCAAATTCGTTGGATTTGCAAATTCCGGAAATTGGCAGTGATGGCAGATTTAATTTTGAACTTCCTGTTTCTAATGAAATGAAGATTGAGAAAGTAAAACTATTTGATTTTCAACCGGAAACAAAGTCGACAAATGTTATTGAAAGTTACGCTGAATCTGTAAAATGGAGCAGCGATAAGATTGCAAGAGATTTATTACAAAATTTTTATGATGGTCATGGTCAAACTTTAGACGGGGTCAAATTCTTGTTTACACCGCAAAATGGCAGATATAAAGTTCGTATAGAAGGTAAATCTACATATTCACCTGATAAAGCTATTTATATTGGAGAATCTACTAAACGGAATAATTTAAAAGCTGCCGGGAATTATGGTGAAGGTTTGAAAATGGCAGTATTAAAGATTTTGAAAGACTATGGTGCGAAGAATTTTACAATTGCATCAAATAATTGGAAGCTGGATTACAGTTTACAGAAAACTAATCTTTCAAATAAAAGAGTTCTGACTTATTCTTTAAATCAAGTTGATAAATATATTGGTAATTTTATTGAATTTGAGACAAGTGATAAAAATTTATTGCAATCATTGAGAAAAACAATTAATCGTTTTTATCATTCAAATAATAAAGATTTTAAAAATCCGGATTTTGAGAATGAACATTTTGGTTTGAAATTATTAAAAACAAAAGAAAAAGGCGGATTGTATATTGCGGGTCAAAAATTTGAATATGAAAACAGTTTTGACGGGTTACGCGGTATCTCTATATTTTTGAAACAAAAACCGCCAACTAATGTAATTGATATTTCTCGAGATAGAATGTCTTTATGTTGTTCAGATTTAAAAAAGTTAGGTCAATATTATTCATCTTGCGGAATGCCGCTTAATGAGCAGGCAAAATTGCTAAATGTTCTTAGACCGTACTGGCAATTAAAAGATGAAAATATGTTTAAAATTATAGATGCAGAAGAATTTTTAATTGCATTTTTGGAAAATAAGGCAAAATATCCAGATTTGCATATAAAATTCCCCGAAAAATATTTAGCATATTGTGATACAGCTGATGAAGATTTAGTGGAATCTCTTCAATCCAAAGGGTATATTATATGCCATATGGAATTTTCAAATATCGGCATGCCAAAGATTTCAGATTTATTTGGAGATTCAAGTGCGCATAATGTAATCATACCGAATGAAATACAAAAAAAGAAAATTCTTATTTTGAAAGAAGCAATCAATAAATTGTCAACATCATTAAGATGTGCATCTTTTAAGCCGGATGAAATTAATACAAAAATATATATGTTTGATGCTGAAAAAGATAAATATAAAAGATTTTTTTCAAATGTCAATGCAGAAGCAATTGTTGATAATCATGTTTCAAAAGGTTTTTGGATAGAAAAAAATTATTTGGATAAAACGAGTTTTCCTGATGCGTTGGAAACTGCAATCCATGAGCTCTGTCATAAAGCTGGTGGAGATGGCAGTGAAGCTTTTTCATATAAATTAACTGATACAAATAGTTATGTAATTGAACAATTGTTAGCTGAACCGGATACCCGTACAGAAATCCTTTCATTGTTAAAGTTATGGAATAGTTTATAACTTAAAATTTACCCATCTATACAGAGAGGGGAAACCACTTTGCGGGAGAAGAATTTTCGAAAATAGAAAAATTGCACCAATGTATACAAAGAGGGGAACCCGCTTTGCGGGAGAGGAGTTTTCAATAATGAAAAAATTGCACCAATGTATACAGACAGGGGAAACCACTTTGCGGGAGAAGAATTTTCGAAAATAGAAAAATTACACCAATGTATACAGACAGGGGAGCCGACTTTGTCGGCAAAAAAAAACGACTTGCTTTGTGCTTGTCGTTAGAAAATCAATAGGAAAAAGGGAAAGGAAAAAATTTTTGTTAGAAGTCGTTATGAGGTCAAGAGGTCAGGCTATTATTATCATTAATTGGCTTGCCTTCCTGCCATCTGTTCTTCTGATCTTCTGTTATTATCCAAAAGTTTTGAATGAACTTTCAGTATTCTTTTGAATAACAGAAGAAACTGATTCGATTTCTGTTGAAATTGCTTTTTGTTCTGTGTCTAGTTGTTTTAACCTCAATTCTAAATTTTTGTCTTGAGATTGTATAATCTCAATTTTTGCGTTAATTTCTTGGATTGCTTGATCGTATTCGTATTTTTCATACTCATACTGGTTCATAGCATCTTCATATGCTGCTTGATCTGTAGTTGTTTCTGTTGAAAGTGCATATGTAATTGCGTGACCATTTGCATCTATAGTTCCATCAGCATTGTAAGCTGGTATGGTTATATTGATATATCTGCCTGAACTGTCTTTTTCAATTCTACAGCCAGGTAAAGCTTTTACTTCTTCAGTTTTAGTTTCACTGCCGATTTTATAGCAATTAATATTTGACTGAGAGTTACCGGTTTTCTTATCATATAAGGCTCCGGTCAAATCATTCTTTTTGTAAAAATATGGATTATATTCGCCTGTAGTGGAGTTTTTTATATATCTAACCATATATTCGCTATCTTGACCGTATTTGTTTTTAAGCAATTCAATGTATTCATTTTCTTCTTTAAGAAGTTGTTGAATTTGATCATTACTTAATTCTTTTAAATATTCATCATTGCCTTCATATTTTCCAATAATAGAAGTTTTTAATGAAGGTGAATTTTCAGGTTTTAATTCAGTTGTAGCATTCTCATCTGAATACCATTTGTTAGTTGAAGTATTAAAATAAATTGTTTTATCTAGACCATCTTCTTGATATGTATAAGTGGTAATATCACCCGTAGTTTCTGTTGAAGTAAGTCTATTGCCGTTTATTTGAAAATAGGTATCAAATGTTAATCCTTTAAATTCTTCAAGATCTTTGCCCATTTCTCTCAATTGAACAGCACCGACTTTCCATGGACCTTCTTTTCCACCGTTTACAATGCTTGTGGATGCAGTAACCGCAGAAAAATCATCTGTCCACTGTCTTAAATAACTTACAATATATTCACCATTAGGTTGTGCAATCATTGCTGTAATCTGGTTTGTTAATGCACCATCTTCGAAAGAATACACAGTTTTTGTGTAGTCGTCGACAGACGGTGGAATTGGTACTGACATACCAAGCAAATTATTGTAGTAATTTGCAGACTGGTTAGACAATGTTGTTCTTTGTTGGTTAATTTGTTGACCTTCAAATTCAACATTGTTTTTTCTGGCTGTCAGACCTAAAAATCTAGCTTGTGACGCTGCCATTCCCATTGCTGTCGAACTTCCTTTCGTTAATTTAGTACAATCATGTCTACGACACATGTTTCGAAAAACTTTAAACATGTGATTAATCATGTTACAAAATCGTTACAATTGGCAGCAGCCAACAGAAGTCAAGAAGACAGGAAGGCAAGCTATTTAATGATAATAGCCTGACTTCTTGCCCTCCCGGCATCTGTACTTCTTATTGTTTAAATCTCGGATTTAAATACGATAAAATTGCCCCGCCTATTTCTTCATTCGGATCAAAGTTAGCAGTTTGAGGACGTAAAGAATTTTGGATTAACATCTTAACAAGCGGGCCGAATGCATCTGGAACCTGTGTTTTTCTATAAATTCCGGCTAAAAATACTTGTATATTTGGAGAAGTTGTATTGTTAAAACGCGACAAAATCGGGTACATTTTGTCAATGCCTTTTACACCATCATCAAGCATTCTGTCAATAATATAAAGTGTTTCAACAATTTGAGCTTCATTATTTGAATGCATTAAAACATCTGTAAGATAAGGCAATGAAGCTTCTTTTTGCGATACAAAACAGTCAATTTTATTTTGATTAAAGACGGCATAATTACGATTGCCGGAGGGAAGTTGGCACATAGAAGTCCGGAGGTCAGGAGGACAAGATGTCAGGTCATTATCATTAAATAGCTTGCCTTCCTGCCTTCTTGCCTTCTGATGGTAATTATTTATTTGTATTTTTAAATAATTCATTTTTATTACCTCTTACGAATACACAAACGGCGGGCCGTTTTTGATTTCAAACAATATGTTCTCTGCCATTACTTTTAATTCTTCTTTAGGCTTACCTTCTCGAGCCTGTTTATAAAATTCATCCATTAAAGGCTGAATAGCTGCATCTTTTTTGGATTTGAAGTTTTTAAGTTCTGTAGATACAAGTCTTTGCTGTAATTCTGCTTCAGTATCTGCATTTAATTTTTTAACTTGAACTTCTTTAATTGCATCGCCTGCGAGTTTTCCTCCGTAGCTTATTGCGGTTAAACCTGTTGTTCCGAGAAAAAGTGCTCTAAATTGTTTGTTATCAGTATCAAGCAAATAATTATATAAAAATGCTCTATAATCGTCTACATGTGAATAGAATGTCGGTTTTGGAGTTGTGCCGCCGCCGCAATATATATTTGCATCAACAGTTGATTTGTTTATTTCCCGCGTTAATCGTTTAATAAATTCTTCTTTATCATTCCAGTTAAGAGGTTTCAAAAATTCACGTATTGCATTCTCTTTTGTTTCTGCGGTTTTAAACAGATTTTCAAGATTAGCCATATCTTGTTTTTTTGTTTGTTCTGTTGAATTTTTGACAACTTTTGTAATTTCGTTATTTGTTTCTTTAATAAATTTTTCTATATGTCCTTTGCTTCTTGTAAGTAGTTTTAATGATAAAAAGCTTAGGCCGATTATACCTGCAATTGTTGAAAGTCCTAGAAGAATATAATTAGATCCTTCGCGTCTTGGGTCATTCTGAGCGCAGCGAAGAATCTTTTCAGGCTCAGGATGACTAATCCCTTTAAACATCAATGATTTAAAAGTTCCATGGTGTGTGTGTTTAGGTTCATAATTTAAATATTTACTAAGTTCAATGGCCTTTTGAGAAAGCATACTACGTGTAATTTGAATTTTCCCTGCAAAAGATTGAGTTTCAATACCAATAAGTTTTTCTTGAAGATTTTTTTGAATATCTGCTTCTTTTTTTCTTACCCAAACATCTTTAAATCCGTCAAAAAAAGTTTTACCCATAAATGCCATTGCGGTAAGTGTAAACACACCGACACCGGCTTGAACGGTTTTATAATTCGGACATTCTACAATTCTGTATAAAGCTTGAATTTTCTCATCATTAATGGCGACGTTTCGAACGGTTGGAGGTATTCGTTTTAAATTATCCATTGTGAGATTAATTTTTGATGTATGATGAACAAGAGCTGCAATGCCTGCTATTACTCCCATTACTCCTAATGTGAGAGCGCTTATCGGAATTAGACTTTTTTGTCTTTTGTCTTTTTTATAAAGTTGTTCCGGCATTGATGTGTTTTTCGAGATTACAAGTGTGTCCATTGTGTCGTTAAGGTTACATTCAGGACAGTCTTTATCTTTTATAAAATTATTAACTAAAACGCCTTCACGAGTTTCAGTGTTTGCTCGTTTTTGAGAGTTTGTTAAATTTCTTTGTTGTCTTATTGTTTCTGCATCATGCAGTGGTCTAATTGTCATCGTTATCACCTGTAAGTTTCTTATACAAGTCATGTATAAATGTTTTTAACTTAAATGTTTTCTTACTTTCAGTTTCTTCTACGGGTTGAAAAATCATAAACAGACGTTTAATTTTCTTCTTAAGCACTTTAAAGTTTTCTGATATTTTCTTTTCAATTGAGGCTTTTAATTCACCCATAATCGCGGTTAACTTATCTGAAATATCTGCAAATTTTTGCTGAACTGTCTGAACAAGATTAATAACATTTGCAATCATTCTGACTGTTCCGCCAAGAACTGTATTCAATACAAAATTTATCGGTTTTGATATGATTGCAGGGGTGTTTTTGGTTAAAAAGGAAGTAAAATTTGCAATGTTTTGAGATGTATTCATCAATGCGTTTTGAAAAGCTTGTGCGCGTTGGGCAAAATTGATAGCATCTTGTTCTCGTGCTTGCTGAGCCATTTTTTGAGCTTTCAAAAATGCCCCGATTGCCGCACACTGACTCCAGCTCATTTCACCGGGTTTTGCGGAAAAATCTGCTTTTTTTGCTCCGCCGGAACCCATTCCGTTACAAATCGGGCATGCACCAAGCGGCAAGCCATGCGGACAGGTTCCTACTCTCGTATTATTAGTTTTTATTGTACCAAACGGCATAAAAAAATCCTCATGTTATGAGGATGCCCATATATATTCCCGAACTGCACGCAGGAATATAGTTTCGAGCATTCCGGCTTTTACGGCTGCGGCAGCAGCTGGAGATATTCACTCCATTTCCTCTTATTTATTAAGGTATGATAAGCAAGTTTTTTAGTCAATTTAATATGTGCAAATATTAAGCAAAAAATCAGCCCTCACCCTAACCCTCCCCCATAGGGGAGGGAATAATGCTATAATAATTTATTTCTGCTATAATAAATTTGCATAAATAACTACACCAATATTTACGGAAAGGGTAAAAAAATGGAACGAATAGTATCAGGAATGAGATCGACAGGGAAATTACACTTAGGACATTATTTGGGTGTAATACAAAACTGGGTGAAGCTTCAACATGAATGTGAAAGCTTTTTCTTCGTTGCTGATTGGCATGCACTTACTACAAAATATGCTGAAACAGAAAATTTGAAAAATGATGTGAGAGATGTTGTAATTGACTGGCTTGCAAGCGGTTTAGACCCTAATGTTTGTACAATTTATGTACAGTCGCTTGTACCAGAGATTGCCGAATTAAATATTTATTTAGGAATGATTACACCTCAAAACTGGGTGGAACGTGATCCATGTCTTAAAGATATGGCTAAAATTCTTAAAACTAAAGAAGGTAACGCATCTCAAATTAATTACGGATTAATGGGTTATCCGGTGTTAATGAGTGCGGATATTATGATGTTCAATGCTACAGCAATTCCTGTCGGTATTGATCAGGTTGCACATATTGAAATTACGAGAGATATTGCAAGACGTTTTAATAACATTTATAAAACAGAATTCTTTAATGAACCAAAACCGTTATTGAATGATTGCTCATTGATTTGTGGACTTGACGGCAACAAGATGGGTAAATCTTTCCAAAATGATATTAAAATATCTGATACGGCAGAAGTTACTGCAAAGAAAATTATGAGTGCAATTACAGACAGAAGCCGTATGAGAAAAGATGACCCAGGACATCCTGAACAGTGTGAAGTAGCATTTAAATACTGGCAGATTTTTGGTGATAAAGAGCAAGTGGAAACTGTTAAATGCGAATGTGAAAAAGGTTTGCGCGGCTGTGCGGATTGTAAACGTCAATTGGGTGCATTAATTAATGAAAAATTTGCACCAATAAGAGAAAAAAGAAGATATTATGAAGAACATCCGGAGGAAGTTGATAGAATTATTCGTGAGGGTTCTGAAAAAGCTCGCAAAGTGGCTCGTAAAAATCTTGATGAAATTAGAAATATTATCGGAATGTACTAGGAGTGTAGCTCAATTAACTTTAGTAAAAAAGCTCCATATCGGAGCTTTTTTGTGCAATAAAAATAGCCGTCTTGACGGCTTCAAATTTGGTGTAGGAGAAAATAAAGAAAAAGAAAATGGTTTGTATTTCTTTTATTCCACCTATTGATATATCCTTAACATATACTAAAAATATAATTTACATTTGTTAATATTAATTAATAACCATAAATGACTTTACACTTCTGCCGGCTCCATCTCCGATTGAAGTAATATTGTATTTATTAAGGTAATTCATAGAGGTTGAACTTCCGCCATCAAATGCCATTGCTCTATCCCAGCCAAGATTTTTAACATAATCTTGGACTTCATATAAATCCATTGGATGTTCATCGGTTATTATAAGAATATGTGCTTCCTCATTTTTTAAACCAATGATTGTACGTGCTGTTTTATGTAATACAGAACAGCTTTCTCTTACTACAACTCCGTCTTTTTTTACTATAAAAAATTCTTCTTCAAGCCTTAATTGCGGATAAATCAGGGGACCGCCCTGTGCTGAAGTTATAATATTACAGCCAAAATCAACAGAACTTTTGTGCGGTACTATTTCATAATGCAATTTGCCATCACTGCATTCTACAACTCTAAATTCTGTTCTGTTTAAAATTTTATCTAAATTTCGTCTTAATATTGGATTTGAAAGTAAATTTTCGTTTAAAAGCGGGTCATCAGTTGTGTTTCTATCAGATACCACATAAGAAATTGATTTTTCATTATTCGGGTCAAAATAACCGGCATTTATTGTAAGTTTTGCTTTTGCTCTTTGATGTGCTTCTTTATTTGTAATTAAACTTTCAGAACTAATGAATTTAACATGTTTTTTGATTTTTTCGCCTTTTAAAACAATATGATAAATTCCGTCATTATGAGTAACTTCAATACCTGCAAATGCCGCAGAGTGCATGAATATCAAACAAAGTATAAATAAAAATATTTTTTTCATATTATAAATCCTTAGACTTGTAAAACGCTATAATTGCACATAAAAACGCAAATGGCGGAAAAACTGCTGTTATGAAAGGAGGTAATACACCTTTTTCTGCCAGTAAATCAAAGAATGGCAGAGTTATATAATAAACAAATATACAGCCGATAGCAATTGTAAAACCTATCAATCTTTGTTCTCTTGGTTTGCTAAAGCCTAAAAGTGCTCCCATTATTGCCAAAAGCACGCATACAAACGGATGGAAAAATCTTTGTAAATATTTGTTTAGCATATATCTGTATTCTTCATCCAAACCTTCTTTTTTTAGAAGCTTTATATAATTTCTTAAATCTTTATTGTTGATTTCACGTTCTTTTTTAACAGAATATGTCATTAATGTAAAAGCATTTTGAGCATCTTCGCCTTCCAAAATGTTCATAAAAGGAAACTTTTTAATATCTACAAAAATTCCGTCATTAGAGATTTGATATTGAGTTATATCATTTAATACCCATTTGTCAGGATAATTCTTTCCTATTTTTGCATAATAAATATTATTTAACTGATGAACATCTGTATATTGTTTCTTTTGGAAATCAAGTACAATCACGTTATACATTGTATCTTTTGAAAATCTTGAGACAACTACAGCTTTTGTCGGTATATTGTTTTCATCTTTTTGTGTATAAATATATTGAGTGGAAATATAACCGCCTTTTAGTGCAATTGATTTGTTTACAGAAAATGGTATAAGCTTGTCACCTGTTATAAAACAAAGCCATGTAACTATAATACTTAATACTAAAACAGGTGCAATAATTCTTTGAAATGAAAGACCTACTGCTCTAAAGATTGTTAATTCACTGTCTTTGCTTAATTTATCAAATGTAAAAAGAGTTCCTAAAAGTAATCCTACGGGAAAAGCTTTACCTAAGATTTTTGGTAATTCGTAGAATAAAACAAGTATTGCGGTTTTTACTCCAAAATCACCTGCAAGAGTTTTCTTTATAGTGTTAAGTAACATTTCAGGTGCAATCCATACTACAGTAAATAACAAGATTGCAACTAATGTAGCTACCATTACTTGATTAAAAATATATTTATCATAGATTGTAATTTTTGGAAAAAGCTTCATTATAATGCAAAGTCCTTTCCTAAATAGAATTCTTTAGCAACAGGATCTACCGCAACATCAGCACTTTTGCCTTGAATTTTTATTTTACCGTCAAATATAACATATGCTCTGTCTGTAATAGAAAGAGTTGCTTTCGGGTTGTGATCTGTAATTAAAACCCCAAGTCCTTTGTCTTCTGAAATTTTTCTTATATTATCTTTAATTTCACCGATTGCAATAGGGTCAATTCCGGCAAAAGGTTCGTCAAGCAGCATAAAATCAGGACTTGCCGCAAGCGCTCTTGCAATTTCTACACGTCTTCTTTCACCGCCTGATAATGATACTGCGGCGTATGAACGAAGTCTTAGTATACCGAATTCTGATAAAAGTTCTTCTAATTTACGTTTTTTCTCGCATTCAGTTAGTTTTTCGTTCATTTCAAGAACAAGTTTAATATTGTCTTCAACTGAAAGCTTTCTAAAAATAGAGGCTTCTTGTGGTAAATAGCCAATACCAGCTTTTGCACGTTCATTCATAGGCCATGCCGAAATATCTTCTCCATCAAGAAAAATATGTCCTTTGTTAGGTTTTACAAGCCCTACAACCATATAAAATGTGGTAGTTTTACCTGCACCGTTCGGTCCTAAAAGACATACGACTTCACCTTTATTTATATCAAAAGTAACATCGTTAACTACGCTTCTGTCACCGTATATTTTTATTAAATTTCTAGCCTCAATTCTCATAATACAAATCCCTCATTAATAATAGTATTTTACTTAAAAAAATTTTATATTGCAAATTTTAAAGACTTGAAATTGTCTGAAAAAAAGTTTATAATGAGTTTGTAGTTAATTATTGAGAGGAATTAGAATGAAAAAATATGGATTTACTTTGTCTGAGGTTCTTTCACTCAGCCGAAAAACTAAATATAGCTTTGGGTTTACGTTGGCAGAGGTTCTTATTACCGTTGGTATTATTGGTGTTGTTTCAGCACTTACTGTACCTACACTTGTAAAAAATCACCAGAGACAGGTATATGTTACTCAATTACATAAAGTTTATAATGAAATCTTGTCAGCTACTGAAAGATATATGAATGATCAAAGAGTTGATGATTTGAGAGAATCTGATTTAGGTACTAAAAAACCGGAAGCTATACGCAGTTTCGTTAAAAATTATTTTAAAGTTGTAAAAGATTGCGGCACAAGATACAATGACGGCGGAAGTAATCAATGCTTTGGAGATTCATATGAAAGTATTGATGGTAGTGTTGTTACTAATCAAAAAAACTATCAATGTCAAACAGTATTTACATTACCTAGCGGAGCCGCAGTTTGTGCTGATATAGGTCCTATGGAAGCTATTAAAATCGATGATGAAAATTCTATAACATCTTCTTTTGGTAATAGTGAAAGTTTTGTAATAGGTATGGATATTGATGTTAATGGCACTCAAGGTCCTAATATATATGGCAGAGATATGTTTGCGATGGTTGTCTATCCTGACGGAACTGTAGATTGTAACAGAAAAGAAAAAACAGGCAGTTATCCGCATATGGCTTTATTCTGTGATGTTCTTGATTCAAACTGGCAAATGAATTATTAATAATAAAAAATCCGGTTTTAAACCGGATTTTTTAGTGACTTATATACAAGTTTACATTGGACTAGTTCTAATTCGTCATGCTGAACTCGTTTGACTGCTTTTGCCGAAATCTTTGATTTCGTGCAAAATGTCTCAATGCGGGCAGCATCACATGAGACCCTGAATCAACTTCAGGGTGACGTATAGAGGTGATTTTAGTGTAAACTTGTATATAACTTCTTTTATTATTTGACCCTTTAAGAATTTAATGGTTAAATAAATATATGAATTATATTTTTTATCTTTTGATTGTAATTTCAATAATTGCCGGAGCAATGAACGGACGGCTTGAGCAGGTTGTTAATTCTATTTTATCCGGTGCTGAATTATCTGTGAAAGTTGCATTTTCCTTAATTGGTATTATGGCTTTTTGGCTTGGTATGATGAAAATTGCTGAAAAATGCGGACTGATTTCTGTTATTTCTAAGATTATAAAACCTGTTACTAAACGTTTGTTTAATGAAATTCCAGAAGATTCCCCTGCTATAGGTGATATTGCAATGAGTGTATCTGCCAATGCTTTTGGACTTTCAAATGCCGCAACCCCTATTGGTATAAAAGCAATGGAAGAACTTCAAAAACAAAATAAAGATAAAACTTCAGCATCAAATGCTATGTGTATGTTTCTAGCTATGAATACTGCGGGTTTTCAACTAATTCCGGCAACTGTAATTGCTGTTTTAATCGGCGTAGGTTATAAAAATCCAACGGAGATTATTGCTCCGACTCTTCTTGTAACTTCAATTGCATTTGTTAGTGCAATAATTCTTGCAAAATTATTTCAAAAGTTCTGGCAGCCACAAAAATGCGGAGAGGATAAGATATGTTCCAAACATTAATGAATATAATTTCTCTCTGGGCATTACCTGTAATTATAATATTGATTCTTACAATGGGATTAATAAAAAAAGTGCCTATATATGAAGTATTTACAGATGGTGCGAAAGATGGTTTTAAGGTTGCAGTGAATATTATTCCATATCTTGTAGCAATAATTGTTTCTATATCAATGTTTAGAGCATCAGGAATTATTGAAATGGCAGGTAATTTATTACAGCCGGTTCTTGCATATTTAAATGTGCCTGCGGATACTATTCCAGTAATATTGGTACGTTCATTGTCAGGCTCGGCTGCGCTTGGAATCTTTTCTGATATTGCTAATACTCTTGGACCGGATAATTATGCAACAAAACTTTCTGCTGTTATGGTAGGTTCAAGTGAAACAACGTTCTATGTTCTCGCGGTATATTTCGGGGCAGTTGGAATTTCTAAATTAAGATACGCACTTTTGGTAGGGTTATTAGCAGATTTTATTGGAATTGCTGCAGCAGTCGCGGTCTGTAATTTTATATTTTAGAACAATCTTTTATCATTTTTATAACTTGTTCTTTAAATTCCGGTAAGCGTTTTTGTATTGTTGTCCAAACTATTTTATAATCAGTTCCAAAATAGTCATGTATTAATTTATCTCTCATTCCTGCTATTTGTTTAAACGGAACTTGAGGGTATTGTATTTTTAGAGAATCATTAAGTTTTTTAACAGATTCCCCAATTATTTCAAAATTCCTTTCTACTGCATCAATAGTTCTATCATCTTGAATAAATGTTTCAAAATCCATTCCTTCTGTATAATTTAATATTTTATCAACACAAGATTTTATATTTTCTAAAAAGAATAAATCGGATTTCATATTAATACAGCCTCTTTTAAAACATTATCTTTAATAAAACTTTTAAGTCCATTCGGTGTACCTAAATCAATTTTTTTATTAAAAAGTTTTGTTAAAAATTCTTGTAAATCTACCATTTTAAACATATCAACATCATCACTAAACTCTACAAGAAAGTCTATGTCACTGTTTTCATTCTGTAATCCTTTAGCGTAAGAACCAAACAAGAATAAATTCTTAACACAAAAATCTTCAGATAAGATTGCACGCTGCGAACTGATTCTATTTCGAATATCTTCAACTGTATATTTCATATATACATATTAACATATATTGTAAAATTTTACCAGTCTATATTGTTAAAATTGCTGCAGCAGTCGCGGTCTGTAATTTGGCGTTTTAAAATCAACCCAGCTTTGGATGACGTCTTTTTGGCTAGTTTCTACAGTCGCTTTTACAAGAACTGCATAACTTATATCAATAAAATTTATTTTATCAATACGTTCTACTGTAAATTCATGATTTCCGCAATTGTGACAATAATTCTTTTCTGGTATTATCTTGCCATTTTTTATAAATCCTTTAAGTTTTACTCCACAACAGGTACAGCGGACAAGATACCATTGATTTTCGATTAACTCTCCGCAGTCGGGACAGTAGGCAAAATCAACATCCGGACTGATTTTTGAATGTGAACATGTTTTGTTAAATTTTAAAAACTCCATTAACATATATTTTTCTTAATTATTTTTATAAAAAAGTCAAGATATAAGTTTTTTTAAAGTTTCTAAATTTTCTTTATTTGAGCTTTCAAAATAAATTCTTAATAAAGGTTCTGTGCCGCTTGGTCGAACTAAAATCCAACTTTGATTATCCTCAAAATAAAGCTTTACACCGTCTTTTGTGTCAATTTTTTTGACTTTAAATTCACCTAGTGAAGTTTTGTTTTTATATTCCTCAATAATTGGTTTTACTTCATCAAAACTTTCAAGATGCTTGTCGATACGGTCGTTGCAGAATTTACATCCGGCAAAATCGTATAAATCTTTTTGCAATTCCACAAGTGATTTATTTTCATAAGCCATAGCTTCTAAAATAAGTAAGTTTGCTAAAATACCGTCTTTTTCAGGTATATGACCTTGAATACTTAGTCCTCCTGATTCTTCGCCGCCAATAATAGGATTATATTTTCTCATAGCTTCTCCGACATGCTTGAATCCAACGGCTGTTTCAATAACATCAACATTTAGTTTTTCTGCAACTTTATCTAACAAAAGGCTTGCACCGACCGTTTTTACAAGAGAACCAGTGTAGTTTTTGTGTTTTTTTAGATGTATCAATAGTATTGATATAATTTCGTTTGGCGAAACATATTCTCCATCTTCATTTATAACTCCAAAACGGTCACTGTCCCCGTCATTTGCAAAACCCGCTGAATTTGGTGTCGATTTTACTTTATCGATTAATTCTTTTAAATATTTAGGTTTTGGTTCAGGCATGCCGCCGCCAAAATTAACATCATGGAACATATGTAAACTATCAAATTTTATTCCATGGTTGTATAAAAGTTTGTCAAAATAACCGATACTTGCGGCATAAAGTCCATCAAATATAATGTTTTTTTGAAATCTTTTAATTTTTTCAAAGTCTATTAATTTTTCTATATGTGCAAAATAATCAGGTGCAAAATCATATTTTTCGATTTGTCCTTTAAAATTCGAATTGAAAGGTATGTTCAAATTAAACATTAATTCATCTGTGATATCTGATGTTGCCGGGCCTGCATAATCCGGAATGAATTTTATTCCTAAGTATTCAGGGGGATTGTGAGAGGCGGTAAACATTACTGCACAAGCGTTTAAATGTTTTGCGTTATATGCAAGTACAGGAGTTGGAATAACTTTATCTGATAACAGAATATGAAAACCATATCCAGCAAGTTGTTCTGCTGTTTGGTTTGCAAATTCAAGAGCCATATTTCTGGGGTCATAACCTATAATAATTTTTTTGTCTAGTCCAAAATTATCAAAAACATATTTCCCGATAGCCTTTGTAACAGTTTGAACATTTTCTTTGTTAAAATCTTTTCCTACAACAGCTCTCCAGCCGTCTGTACCAAATTTAATATTTCCCATTGTCATACCTCTCTATATCTGTTATAATCATATAAAAAATATGGGAGTTTATCAATGCTGAATTTTGAAAATGTTAAAACAGTTGCATATCTTGGTCCTCAGGGTTCATTTTGTGAAATGGCAAAAGATTATTTTTGTGAAAAATATGAAATTAATGCATTTGATAATCCTCTTCAATCTATTAAGCAGGTAATTAATTATATTGATGAAAATCCTGATACGATTGGAATTTTGCCGGTTGAAAATTCTATTGATGGTACGGTTAGAGAAACATTAGACTGTCTTATGCAGACAAAAAACCAGAATATTAAGATTTTAGCAGAATACTATATGCCGCTGAATTTGTGTCTGCTTTCCAGAACTACTGAATTCTATTCGATTACCGGTTTGATTTCACCGCCAAATAATCTTTCTAAATGCCATAATTTTATTGAGAAAGAAATGCCGTTTAATGTTAATATTATTGAAGCTGCAAGCGAGCCCGAGGCTGCAAGGAGTTTACAAAATTATAATCTTACATATGCCTCAATTGGCACTTCCAAAATTGCTGAAATCTTTAATCTAAATATTTTGAAAGATAATATTAGTGACGATAAAACAAATCAAACAAGATTTATCATTATTGGAGATTTCGAAACGGAAGAAACATCTTCAGACAGAAGTTCTATTGCTTTTTCCACAGAAAACAAACCTGGTGCATTATTAAATACATTAAATATATTTATGCAAAATAATATAAATCTTTCATATATTGCTTCACATCCATCTGAAAATAATTTCGGAGAATATATATTTATCGTAAATTTTGACGGACATATGAAAAATCCGAGAATTATGAAAACTCTTTGTCAAATCAAAAAAAATACTGCATATTTTAAATTCTTTGGCTCTTACAAAAAAGATAAACCAAATATGGGACTTATATACAAGTTTACACAGAAATAGTCCCGTCATGCTGAACTCGTTTCAGCATCTCTTTTTGCCACCAATCTTTTAGATATTTTATCAAAAGTGGTATATTTATTGAGACCCTGAAGCAAGTTCAGGGTGACGTATGGAAATAATTTTAGTGTAAACTTGTATATAAGTCCCCAAATATACACTAGATTATTAAAAAGTTTTATAATATTATATAATTTATGTTTCAAAAAAAATATTCAGAAATTACCAGTCTTGTTCAAAATGAATTAAATCAGATTTTGCAAGAAATGATAAAAAATATTGATGTTCATGTTTCTTTAAAATCTGAACTTTTAAAAATTTTAAATGCTCCGTCAAAACATATTCGTCCACTGATTTCTATTTTATATCTAAAAGCTTTGAAAATAGATATTGACGAAAAACAAATATTGTATCAAGCTGCAATAGAACTTGTTCATAATGCATCATTAATTCATGATGATGTAATTGATGAAAGTGAAATAAGACGCGGTAAAAATACTCTAAATAATAAATTTAACAGCAAACTTGCAGTTATTACCGGCGATTATCTTTTATCAGCTGCTTTAAATAAAGTTATAAAAATCGGGCGTATTGAGTTGATTAAAATGTTTTCTGATACTCTTTCTGAAATGAGTAATGGTGAAATAAATCAACAGTTTTCTAAATTTAAAATTCCGTCACTAAATGATTATATTAAAAAGTCTGAACAAAAAACTGCAAAACTTTTTGAAACGGCACTTTGCGGAAGTTTACTTATTGCTGATTCCAAATATGACGGATTGGATTTTGCAAAAAATTTTGGTATAGCATTTCAAATTCGTGATGATTTGATAAATTGCAAAACTACAAATTCAGATATTAAAGACGGAATTTATACAGCTCCCGTGATTTTTGCCGGTGATGCAAAAATTAATGATGAAGCTATTGAAAAAACTCAGATTTTGTTGAATAATTATATAGAAAATGCAAAAAATAATCTTTCAAATATTGAAGATAATGAGTATAAACAAGCATTGAGTGAGCTTTTGGAACTGTTTAAAAATGGATAAAATAAAAGAATTTATAAATAAAATTAAAGAAAATTATATGAAACTTCATCCGGCATTGCGTGAAACAATTGAAACGATTGTATTTGTAGTCGTGATGGTTATAATTATAAGATTTTTTATAGGTGAAATTCGTTGGATTCCGTCAGCATCAATGCGTCCGACATTAATTGAAGGTGATAGAATCGTAGTTGAAAGATTTTCGAGATTTTACAAAACCCCAAAACGCGGAGATATAATGGTATTTTATCCACCGTTTGAAAAATTACCGAATACACCATGGCGCGTATTTTCTCGTTTGACAGGCTTTTTCTGTCAAGATGTTGCATATATCAAACGTGTTATTGGTATGCCGGGTGATAAATTTGAAGTTAAAACTGATGAAAATGGCAAAACTACAATTTTAATTAATGATAAACCATTAATAGAACCATATATTCAAAGTGAATACTATGACAAACCCTGCACTGGTGATATGATTTGCGGGCCTATAATAATTCCTGAGCATAAATACATGATGATGGGTGATAACAGAGGAAACTCATTTGACGGCAGATGGTGGGGATTTTTGCCGGAAGACAGATTTATAGGCAGAGCAGTATTTTTATTTTGGCCATTAAATAGAATTAAAGTCTTCAAATAGTTACATTAATAGATGATAATATTTCATGTAATCTGCCATAATTTGCGAACTTGTTGCATTTACGACAGTAGCTTTAAGTTGTTGTTCTCTATCTGTTTCGGATGATTTTTGAACTTTATCTGTTTCTTTATTTTCCGGCGTATTTTTTTGAATTTCTTCTTGTTCTTGAACTTGAGCTGCGTATTCTTCCATAAGCGCTTCAATTTCTTGCATTCTAGCTTTATCACCAGCATAAGAACCTGTGGATTCAATACCGTTTTCTTCAAAATCTTTTAGAATTTGTGACCATTCGCTATAATTTGTAACAGAAGTTCCTTGCGCTTTCGCAGCAGCCTGTGCTTTTTTTAATTCGTCTTCAGATTCAATGCCATCTACTTTTATTGCCATATTTTATACCTCTCAATATATATAAGTATTTTATTCCCATATAATTTCAAAATTTAAAATTTTTGTAAAGAAAGTTAATATTTTATATTGAAAAGTTTGACTTAATAAGTTAAACTAAATGTATGAAAAGATTTTCGAGTGAGCTTGAAGAGTTGAAAAAGTTTGAATTGTTGGTAAAAAATCCCGTCGGGGGGGGGGGGCAATCGCCGCGTATCCCAATGACTTTTGCGAGTTAATGATTGGTTTGGTATTATTTCCCCGCTACCTCT
>CATLEG010000021.1 GCA_949915775.1 uncultured Candidatus Melainabacteria bacterium
TTTATTTTTTTTTATAAAAAAAGCACTCTGGAAACCAGAGTGCGATATTACAATAAATAATATATAATATTAAGAAATAAGTTCTTTAACTTCTGCTGCAAAGTTTTTAGGATCTAATTTGATTCCAGGGCCCATTGTTGTTGACAAATATATTGACTTAACAAATGTACCTTTTGCAGAAGATGGTTTTGATCTTAATACAGCATCAGCAAGAGTTGCATAGTTTTTCAACAAATCTTCTTCGCTGAATTCAATTTTACCTACAGGACAGTGAATCATACCTTGTTTGTCAGCTCTGTATTCAACTTTACCTGCTTTAGCATCTTTAACTGCTTTTGCAACATCCATTGTTACTGTACCGGTTTTTGGGTTTGGCATCAAACCTTTAGGTCCTAAAACACGACCTAATTTACCCAACATACCCATACAATCAGGTGTAGCAATTAATGTATCAAATTCAAACCAGCCGTCAGAAATTTTATCGATGATTTCTTCAGCTCCTGCAAAATCAGCTCCTGCATCTTTTGCTTCAGTTGCTTTAACACCTTTAGCAATAACGCAAACTCTAACAGTTTTACCAAGACCTGCCGGCAATACAACTGTAGATCTGATTTGTTGGTCAGCTTGACGAACATCGATACCTAATCTCATGTGGCATTCAACTGTTTCGTTAAATTTAGAAACTTCTTTTGAAATTTCTTTTAGTTTTTTAATAGTATCAACTGCAGTAGCCGGTTGAGTGAATTCAGCCAACATTTCCTGCATTTTCTTTTGTTTTTTAGTTAATTTACTCATTTTTAATTCCTTTCATGGTAATTACGGACAAACGTCCTTCCATTTGTGAAGCTCGGAAGTCAGGATGTCAAGAGGTCAGGCTATTTACGTTAAAAGGCTTGCCCTCCTGCCTTCTTGTCCTCTATTCTTCAATTATTCTTTAACAGTAACACCCATAGCTCTGCAAGAACCTTTAATCATGTTTACAGCAGCTTCCATTGATGTTGCGTTTAAGTCGTTCATTTTAATTTTTGCGATTTCTTCAAGCTGAGCTTGAGTAATTTCACCAACTTTATCCTTGTTAGGTACTGCTGAACCTTTTGGCAAGTTTAAAGCTTTTTTAATAAGAACTGGTGCCGGAGGTGATTTTACGATGAATGAAAAACTTCTGTCTTCGTAAACATCAATAACAACCGGAATAATATAACCAGCTTGTGATTCTGTTTTAGCATTGAACTGCTTACAGAAATCCATGATGTTAACACCATGTTGACCTAATGCAGGACCAACCGGTGGGGATGGGTTTGCTTTACCAGCTTCAATTTGAAGCTTGATTTTTCCTACTACTTTTTTAGCCATTTTTTTCTCCTTTTGTGGTACTAACGGTTTTTAGCGACTTACTAAAAATCCTTCCACAGTTTATGTACTATAAATTACAACTTGTTAATTTGTTTATATTCGTGCTACGCACGTAGCCCTGTTGGATAATATTGGTGCGATTTACCATATATTTTAATAGGTTCACGCACGTAACCCTGCCGAACAATATCGGTTACAGCTTGTTGATTTGTTTATATTCAAGTTCAACCGGAGTTTCACGTCCGAAGATTGAAACATTTGCACGAAGTTTAGATTTATCAGGATAAACTTCGATAATATCTGCGATAAAGTCAGCGAATGGTCCTGATGTAATTCTAACTTTGTCACCTGCTTTAACGTCAAGTTCAATTTTTTGAGAAGTTGAACTTGAACGGTTAATAATCTTTTTAATTTCGCTGTCGCGTGCTGGAATAGGACGTTTAGCTGAGCCTACAAATTTTGTAACTCCGGATGTGTGTCTTACAACATACCAGCTGTCTTCATCCATAATCATTTCAACAAGAACATATCCCGGGAAGATTTTTTCTTCACGTTCTTGTTTTTTACCGCCTTTTAACTGAGTAACAGTTTTTTGCGGAACTTCAATTCTGAAGATTTTATCAGCCATATTCATATATTCAATACGTTTTTCAAGGTTTACTTTAACTTTGTTTTCATAACCTGAATATGTATGAACGATATACCAACGTTTCTGGCTTTTTTTAGCTTTTTCTTTTTCGGCATCAGCTTGAGCTTTATCTTCAGCTTCTTTAGCCTCTAAAGCTTTATCTTCATTCAATTGATCTTCCATAGATTTTTCTTTTTCAGTCATAAGCCACCATTTTACCCGGTTATTTTATAAGTCCGAGTAATCCTTTAAAAATTATATCCATTAAATAAACTGCAACAGTAAATACAAAAACAATAGCTACGACAAAAACAGTTTCAGCAACAACCTGACGTTTTTCGGGCCAGCTTATTTTGCCCCATTCAGTTCTTACGCCTCTAAAGTATGTTTTTATAGAATTTGTTGACTTTTCTAACCATGCCGGTGAATTGTTTTCAGCACCTATCATTTTTGTTTCCTTTATGTTTTTTAAAATCGCGCCCTGAAGGACTCGAACCCTCGACATCCGGTTTTGGAGACCGACGTTCTACCAACTGAACTAAGGACGCTCAATTAGAAGTCCGGCTAACGGAAGACAAGAAGGCAGGCTAATTTATAAAAATGCTTGACCTCTTGTCCTCTTGACCTCCGGTCTTCTATTACTTAGTTTCCTTATGAGTTGTATGTTTTTTGCAAGTTGGACAATATTTGCTCAACTCAAGTCTTTCTTTAATATTTTTTTTGTTTTTTGTAGTTGTGTAGTTTCTTTCTTTGCAATCTTCACATGCAAGAACTACCATTTTGTCGTTTTTTCCTTTGATACCCATTGTTTTATTCCTTTTTTATTAGATTTTTTCTTTCTCCTTAAAAGAGAATGTGAGGTAACACATTCTCTTTTAAATCGGCTTATATATATATAATAAATCAAACAAAAAAAATTGCAAATTGGATATAAAAAAGACTGCCCGATTGAGCAGTCTTTTTTTACAAAACTTAACTATACTTATTTTATTTGAAAATCTTGTGCGACTCTGTCTGTTGAATATGAGGTTGGAACATCATAGCTTCCGAAAGAATCTGAGCGAAGTTTTTCCATATAAACTTGTCCGTTTTTAACGATTTGCTGTTGTTGAGTCAAATTCTTTTCCAGATTAGTCAAAACTTGTTCTGCATAAAGTTCAGCGCCTTCTTTTGTTCTCATTGCATCTTCAGTTGCTTGAATACGAATATTTTCGGCTTCTTCCATAGCTCTGCGTTTAATTTCTTCACATTCTTGTTGAACTTGAGTTCTTATTCTAATACCTTCTCTTTCAAGCGCTTTGATAAAATCAGCTTCTGAAAGTTTTCTATCAGCTTCTGCTTGAGCATCTGCGATAATTTTTTCAGCTTTTTGCTGAGCTTCTGCTTGAAGTTCTTCTCTGCGTCTTAAAAACGCTCTTGCTTCCTGCACTTCAACAGGCAATGAAGCATAAATTCTATCTATTAATGTTTCAATTTCTTTTGTTTTTACAACTGTGAATTTGCGCGGCACAACAGGAAAACCTTCCTCCAACGAAATCTCCAACATTTTTAATAAATCATATACACCGTTTTGTTGCATAACACATATACCTTTCTTTAATTACATTCTACATAAGCTAAAATTAATTGTCAAATAATTTGTTATGTAAATGTCCATATATTTTAACATTCAAAAGATTTTTGCAAGTATTCATTTACGGCATCGGGTACAAACTTTGATATATCGCCTTTATTTAGAAATATTTCTTTGATTGTACTTGAGGAAATAAAATTATATTTAGGTTTGGTTGTTAAAAAAACTGTTTTTATTTCCGGAGCCAAAGCGCTGTTTGCTTGAGAAAGCTGCATTTCATATTCAAAGTCAGAAACAGCACGCAGCCCCCTGATTAAAACGGCAGCCCCTTTTTCTCTGGCATAATATATTGTTAAGCCGTCAAAGGCATCTACTTCGACATTTTTCAGGTCTTTAACACTTTTTTTTATAAGTTCTACTCTTTTTTCTACCGGTAAAAATCCTTGTTTTTCGGAGTTTTTAGCAACCGCGATAATTACTTTATCAAAGATTCCTGCTGCTGTCTGTAAAATATCTATATGTCCTTTTGTAACGGGATCAAAGCTTCCCGGATAAATTGCTATTTTCATCTTTTTATCCTTTTTTTTAGATTATAAAACAAAAATTTAAGGATTTATACTTTGTCAGGTTGAATTTATAAAATATGTCATGCCAAACATTCAAGGTGCAATAAATTGCACCCTACAAAGCTTACAACACCCTCTCTCGAATTGCTAAAATTCGCTTTCGCTCATTAAGCAATTCTACTCTCTCCCTGGGAGAGAGGATTAGGGTGAGGAATTAGGAGTAATGAATATAATAATTTCCCTCTCCGAAGGAAAGGGTTAGGGGCGTATAGCTTAGTATAATCGTTGAGTATAGTTATTTAATTTGATACAAATTAATTTTGTAACATTTTGTAATAAAAATCAGTATTTAATTAAAGAAAATCTAAACTTTGTCCGTAAATCTACATAGAAAGGAATATTAGCTTTTCACCAAAATATACGGAAAGGGTAAAGCTTTCAATCAAAACCTAAAAATTAAAACCAATATTTACGGAAAGGGTAAA
This sequence comes from uncultured Candidatus Melainabacteria bacterium, assembly GCA_949915775.1. Taxonomy (GTDB): domain Bacteria; phylum Cyanobacteriota; class Vampirovibrionia; order Gastranaerophilales; family Gastranaerophilaceae; genus Stercorousia. The sequence continues at coordinate 4,606 of CATLEG010000021.1, forward strand.
ACTTTCAACCAAAACCTAAAAGTACAGACCAACATATACGGAAAGGGTAAAACAATGGGAATGTCAGCATCACAAGCTAGATTATTGAGTATAACAACTCGTTTGACTAATAACGAGTTTCGTGCTCAAACCATAACAAATTCAAAACTCAGACTTGCTGAAAAATCAGAAGAAGCAAGTGCTGAATACATGGATGCTTTAAATTCTCAGACATTGAATTTCAGATATTATAATTCTAACGGTGATGCTCAAACATATAAATTAACACCGGCATTTTTGTATTCATATGAAAATTTAAAAAGTCAATATGCAATCCAAAATACAAGTGGTCAGTATCTTGTTTCACAGGTAGATGCTGATAATTTTGAGAATAGCAAAACTTTGTATGACTTTTTAGGTAAGTACGGTTTAACAGATAACAGTGAATGGCTGGCTTATAAAGTTAAAGATGAGGAATATACTGATGCCAATGAAGATTACAAGGAAAAGCTGGAAAAATATAACAGTGAAGATGAAGTTAAACGTCGCGCAGAATGGGATAAATATAATAAAGAGTTAGAAGAATATAATAAAAAATACGAAGATTGGCAGAAACAATGGGCTCAATATAAAGTTGAAAATAAAATATATACAACAGAACATGAGGCCTGGAAAGATGGTAATACAGAACCAGATTTGTCTAAATTATTTATTGACATTGTAGGAACAAGTGAAAAACCCAACTCTCGCAGTTGTTACGATGATGCTTTGAATAATTATGGAGGTAATGGATTTAAATGTTATTTGCATATTTTAAATCATTTATTGGATTTTGATGGTGCTGTAAAATCTAATACCTATACCACATCAACAGGACAAAAGGTTACAACTAACAATGAAGTCGGAGCGCTTAATAATGACAATCGTTTTGTTGATATTTCTAAAGCTTTAAATAATGCCGAAAATACACCTTTTTGTGACGGTGATGATGATTTTACTACAAAAGATAAAAAAGAAAATGTACTTGATAGTACAAATTATAAAGCTCTTGTAGAAAAAATGAATGATGAAAATGCATCTGATGAAGATAAAGAAAATGCTGCAAAAAAAATTGAGATTTTGAAGTTAAAAAGCGATTATGTCTTTGATGGAACAGAGTCTAATGGAAATAATAAATATAAATTAAAAACATTAAAACAAAAAGCTATTGATATGTATTATATAATTCAACAAGCTCAGAGTGGCAATTATGTTATAACAGATGAAGAAAGAAAAGAAATGCTTATTAACTTTACAGAAGGTGATATGAAAAATCTTTCAACAGAACCTCAGCCCCCAGTAGCACCCCCTTCGAATCCTCCTGAACAACCCACAGCACCAGAAAATAAGCCAATTGAAAAACCCGTAAAACCTGAAGAACCGGTTAAACCCGCATTTAAAATGAATTTGATTGATGGTGATAAAGCTCAATGGTATGTAAATTTATGGCATTTGATGAACGGATCTTCAACTGCAAATGTTGTCAGAAAACGAGCATCTGATGGAAGTGATGAAGATTTTGCACACACCGCAGGAAAAGATTATTATCAGATTGAAGATTGTATAAAAAATGCAGCTACAGAAACTAATTTTATGGTTATGGAAGATAACCTATCTAAAAGTCCTGAGTGGTTACAATTTGCTTTGGAAAACGGTATTGTAACTCTTGTAAAAGCTCAATACTATAATCCTTCAGATAATGGCGGAAAAGTTTTGGATAACGATAGAGAAGGTATAAGCTGGAACTCTATTATTTATACAAATGCACCTGATTTAAGTTATGTTGATAATGAAACTGCTATTGCAATTGCAGAAGTTAAATATAAAAACGCTGTTTCTGAAATTGAAACAAAAGATAAAAAATATGATCAAGATTTGAAAAAACTTGATACTGAACATACAGCACTTCAAACAGAATATGAATCTATAAAAGGTGTAATTGATAAAAACGTTGAACGTTCATTCAAAGCATTTTCATAAATAAATTTAGAAGTGAATAAGTGAATAAGAAAATAGGTGAATAAGTTCATATCAGTGTGCTACGCACACGAAGTTGTTGTTCCCTCTCCTAGGGAGAGGGTTAGGGAGAGGGGTTAAATCCTTTCCCCTCTACCTTTGGGAGCGGATTGCGAGCCGAGGCTGGAGCCTTTTTGCAAAGAGCCAAAGGCTCTGCGGCAAAATGCGGAACTGCCGTTTAACGCGAGCAACCAAGCAGAGGGTAGAATTTCATTATTTTCAGAATGAAAATGATTGAAATTCGGGTGAGGGTTATTAATATATAATGTCCTGCGCGGGCGGCGGAAACTTTGTACCGACAAAGTTTCACAAGTGCTACGCACGTAGTCCTCTAAAGTATTGTCCAACCTCTTCAAACATGGCGAAAAAGCCACTACGCTGCGTTCACTAATAATCTGTACGGCTCACCTAAAGACGACTAAACTCACTTTTTGTCATTCTGAGCGTAGCAAAGAATCTCAAAAATAGCGTTCAAACAATAGTCGTCTTTGTTATTCGTTCGCCTACAATTATTGTTCACTCCGTTATTGTGGCAATTTTTTATTCAGTAATCTGCACTTAATGAAACGATAACAAAAGCGACTGTTAAGCGTAGCGATTAAGTCGCTTTTAGGTTGAATTTAGTGCAGATTAAACGGTTAGCGTGTTTGCCTTCTTTTGCCGTTGAGCTGTGGCGAAACGTGCAAAATGGCGTCGCTCAATCAATGTCGGTAGCGACACTTTTCTTATCCAATATTCTTTTCTTTTGCATCGCAACAAAAGAAAAGAATATGTGGTGCGAGGTGTGGGGATGCATAATCCCCGCATATCTAACCCTCTCCTGTCACTTCGTGACACCCTCTCCCTCGGAGAGGGAATAAAAGATTTTTATACTAACCCTTCTTTCAAAGCTTTTACTGCTGCTTGAGTTCTGTCATCGACAACCAGTTTTTGGATTATATTACATACATGAGCTTTTGCAGTATGCTCGGAAATCGTTAATTCTTGCGCGATTTCATTGTTAGAAAGTCCGTCTACTACGAGTTTTAAAACTTCATATTCTCTTTGTGTAAGATTTGCATGCTGCTCTTTAAACATTGCACGTGACATTTGACGTGCAGGGATTACACCGCAGTTTTTTTCTCTTAAAATAGGTACTACTTGTGGATCAAGCCACATTGCGCCTTCTTCTACTGTTTTTATAATCATTTTTAATGTGTCTGTTGAAATATCTTTCAATACATAAGCACAGGCTCCGGCATGCAAAGAATCCATAACTTCTTGTTCGCTCAAATGTGAAGTTAAAATTACAACTTTGGCTTTGTTATCAATTTCAAGAATTCTTTTTGTAGCTTCAATTCCTGAAATATCAGGAAGTCCAATATCCATTAAAACAACATCAGGTTTTGTTAAACGGTATTTTTCAACCGCTTCTTTGCCAGTTTCGGCCTGTGCTGTAACTTCTATATCTTTATCAAAAAGTGAGATTAAACCTACACGTATAAGTTTTTGGTCTTCTACAAGTAATATATTTGTCGTCATAATAAATTTCTCCTTATACTACTTATAAAATTTTTCGGATGCTATTTAATCCCTTTTCTATGAACGATAAAAGATAATATTAATTTGTGTTAATTAATAAATAAAATTTGTATTAGTATATTTAATTAAATCTTAATAATTTATTTATGGTAAAAATATTTATTTTGGTTTATTATGTTGATTGATAAAAAGGAGATTCTTCGAAGGTCATTCTGAGGACAAAGTCCGAAGAATCTCAATTTGGCTCAGAATGACAGAAAGAAAAAATGAAGTACACAAAATATTCAACAGTAATAATCGGGAGTGGTATTGCAGGATTATATGCAGCCTTGAAAGTTCAACAGCAGGTAAAATTACCGGATGGAATTTTACTTATTACTAAATCAAGACTCGGTGAAAGCAATTCCAGATACGCTCAAGGCGGTATGGTTGCTGTTATGAAAGAAAATAAAACAGATTCTGTTGCATCTCATATTTCTGATACTATAAAAGCGGGGGCCGGTCTTTCTGAATTTAATACAATAAAGTTTATTTCTGAAAATTCAGATGCTGTTGTAAAAGATTTATTGAAATTCGGAGTTCAATTTGATAAAGATGACGATAACAAATTCTGTTATACAAAAGAGGCAGCGCATAGTGTAAGAAGAATTTTGCATTCCGGCGGTGATGCGACAGGCAGAATGATTGAACACGCACTTTGTCAAAAAGTTCGTGAAAATGAAAATATTGAAATTTATGAACAAACAGATGCTGTAGAACTTCTTGTAGATTCAAATGAATGCAAAGGTGTTTTAGTTTTTAATAATGATATTGGCGAATACGAAACAGTATATTCTCCGGCAATAATTCTTGCAACAGGAGGAATCGGACAGCTATATAAGTATACAACTAATCCAAAAGGCGCAACCGGTGATGGATTGGCTCTTGCATATAATGCCGGTGCAATTATGCAGGATATGGAATTCGTACAGTTTCATCCCACAGCGTTAGCAATTGATGGAGATGAAAACAGATTTTTAATCTCAGAAGCCGTTCGCGGCGAAGGTGCAAAACTTTGCGATGCCGACGGCAATGAATTTATGGCAAAATATGATGATAGAAAAGAACTAGCGCCAAGAGATATTGTTACACGTGCTAATTTTAACGAAATGAAAGAAAATAATTCAGAGAATGTTTATCTGAATGCGGCTTGTATAGATAGTAAAAAACTTGCAAAACGTTTTCCGACTATATCAAAAAAATGTCTTGAACATGGTATTGATATTACTCGTGATTTTATTCCTGTAGCACCGGCAGCTCATTATTTTATGGGCGGTATTAAAACAAATCTTAAAGGTGAAACTTCAATAAATGGTTTATATGCAATCGGAGAAGTTGCATCAACAGGACTTCATGGCGGGAATCGGCTTGCCAGTAATTCATTGCTAGAATGTGTAGTTTGTGCATATTCTGTCGCAAAATATCTTAAAACTATTGATTTAAAAACTCCTAAACAAATTAGTGAAAAAATTAAACAAATTATAGATAAATACAATGATGAAGATATTATTTTAGAGGAAATTGATATTAAATCTTTAAAAACTAAATTACAAGATATAATGTGGAATTATGTTGGAATTTTGAGAAATGAGAAATCACTTGTCGAAGCAAACGAATTAATTTATCGTTTAAAAGCTGATTTCCCTCGCAGTTCAAAATGTTTGAACAGAGAAGAATACGAATTTAGAAATATGTTAACAGTTTCCGGTTTAATTGCAGATTGTGCACTTTCAAGGAAAGAATCACGCGGAGCACATTTCAGAACAGATTATCCCGAAACTCCAGAAAATTGTATTCATAGTTGTATAGTAAAAGATGACTTTTTAGATAAGGAGAAAAATTTTGTTAAGTAATTTTTATATTAAGGAACATGTAAAAACAGCGTTACAAGAAGATATCGGATTTGGTGATATTACAACCGAAAATCTTACTGATGGTACAGAAATTTTGAAAGCAGAATTAAATACCCGAAACGATGGTGTTCTATGCGGAATTGAAGTTTTTAAAACTGTTTTTGAAATTTTATCATCTGATGTGAAAATTAAATTCTATTTTAAAGATGGTGATGAAATTAAAAAAGGTGATAAAATTGCAGATTTAGAAGGCCCTGCAAAATATCTTCTTATGGGCGAAAGAGTTGCATTAAATTATATTCAAAGAATGTCCGGAATTGCAACTGAAACTCGTAAATATCAAGAGGCAGTTAAACCATATTCAGCAAAAGTTGTTGATACAAGAAAAACTACTCCAAATTTCAGAAGTTTTGAAAAATATTCTGTTAAAATCGGAGGGGGCGCACTTCATAGATTTAATTTGTCTGATTGTGCAATGATTAAAGATAACCATATTAGACTTGCCGGTTCTATTACAAATGCGGTTCAAAAATTGAGAAAAGCGATTTCGTTTACTCATAAAATTGAAGTAGAATGTGATACTTTAGAACAGGTTAAAGAAGCTGTCGAAGTTGGAGCAGATATTATTATGCTTGATAATATGAATATTGAAGATATGATTAAAGCTGTTAAATATATCGACAAAAAAGCGATTGTTGAAGCTAGCGGAAATGTAAGCCTTCAAACAGTCAACTCTATTGCATCAACCGGTGTTGATATAATCTCATCCAGTGCAATTGTTGCAAAAGCTCCAACATTAGACCTTGCATTAGATATGTAATTAATATAAAAAAAAGGCAAATTCGTTTGTCTTTTTTTTTATATTAAATAGCAATTTGAGTTCCAACTATAATTCTGTGACTGTCAGGTTTTGCATCGTTTTGACAGAAAACGTAATTGAGAATAAGTTTTAGTGCCTGTCCTTTTATATAATAATTTATACCGGCAGTATATTCTCTCTGGTTGTTATGACTAATTTTTTTATCAGGATCAAATTCATCATATCTTGCTAGAATTTCAAGTTTTTTATTTATATGATAACCTAATGTTACATACCAACCCTGTCTTTGTTTTTTTGTAAGTCCGTCACCGCCGTTCGAACCGTCAGCATTTGCATATTCTGCTCTCATCCAAAATTTCTTATATTCGTATCCAACATAAGCTCCTGCTGTAAAAAAGTCTGTTGAATTTCTTGTACCAGATACAATTCCGCCTCCGGTTGTGAGTTTTCCATATCGACCATCTGTTTTACCAAGCGGTTTTAAATTTACCCATCCGTTAAATTCTACACCCGGGAAAAAACTGCTGAAAAATGTATCAGAGCTATATCCGCCTAAATCATAATCAACAAGAGAATAATTTCCCTGTAATCTAACACCGAATTTTCGAACATTGGCTAGATTTCTGGAAATTTGTGAACGGTTAACAAAAGGTAATGTGTAAGGTGACTGTGCGCCTTCAATACCGACGCCGGGGCGGGAATTACCAATTAAAAGATTGTGATGCGGGATTCTATGAGTTTGTACATACAAATCCTGAATGAATTGCTGTCCAAATGGTCTTTTATTTTGCGGAGTCGGATCAAACATTATTCTAAAATCTTCTTTGCCGCCTTTAAATTTACCATCTATAATTGTATTAATAGTTCCGATTCTGAATAGATTATCCACATCTCCGTCTTCAGGAATATTTGAAGACATATTCATTTGAATTACGCTCCAAAGATGAAGACTTTCTAAAGGACCTTTTTCAAATTCATGAGTTAGTGGCTCTTTTAAAAGACAAGATGGAACATTTGTATTTTCAATCTGTAAATTATAAACATTATGAGCATTTTTAGAAAGCTCTTCATAGAATTTGCTATGAGTATGAATTTCTTGAGCCGGTTCTGAAACTGTCGCACCGCTTTCTAACAAAGGAGATTCTATATCTTCTTCCAGAATTGCCGCAACTTTTGGGGTAAGTGAGTCCGGTTCAAGTGTAATTTCGTCTTCTGCATAAACAGAAGTTATGGAAAGTGTAAAAATAATTAATAATAAAAACTTTTTCATATTCCCTTTTAAAAAAGGGGCTGAAGAGCCCCTTTAAATTAGTCTTCGTGATGATCATCTCTTAAGTAAGCTGTCCAGAATAATAATACCACAAATACTATAGCTCCGACCATATTACCTAAAGTTACAGGAATTAAATTCCCTAAAATACAAGTTTTCAAATTTAATGCTGATAATTGATCAGCAGTTAAACCAGATGCGGCAACAACTGCCGGTGTATTTTTCAAGAACAAACCGTTAGTTAAGAAATACATATTTGCAATACTGTGTTCATATCCTGATGCAACGAATGTCATAATCGGGAAGAATATTGCAAAAATTTTACCAATAACGTGTCTTGAAGATGAAGCCATCCAAATAGCAAGACATACTAACCAGTTACATAAAATACCTCTTGTAAAAGCTTCTGTTAAAGGTAAAGTAGCCTTTGTATAAGCAGTTGTTAATCCCATAACACCAAGTGCTTCATGAGAGTTATGAGAACAACCTGAAAAATAGATTAATGATGCTAAAATTATTGAGCCGACAAGGTTTCCAAGATAAACAATAGACCAGTTTCTCAATAATTTAGCAAGGCTTGTTCTTTTTTCGATAACTGCAAAAGTCATCATAACATTCCCGGTAAATAATTCAGCTCCTGTTAGAACAACCATCATTAAACCGGTTGCGAAAGTCATTGCGCCGACAAGTTTTGCAATCCCCCAGCTAACCTGTTCAGTTCCGGTCATAACTGTAAGAGAAACTTGTGCGCCAAAAGCGATTAATGCACCTGCTGCAATTGCAAGTACGAAAGTTTTAGATTTTCTAAAATTTGCCTTAGCAGGCATGACAGATTCGGTCAATTCATGAGCGACATCTGTAGGATTGATACAATCTTTTGTATCAAGATTCTGTGTTGTCATTTTCATCTCCTCTAAAATTTTTTGGGGTTTTTACGGTTGATATTGTATATCGTGAAATTAAAAATGCAAGAGGGAATTTTTGGGATTTATATATTGGTTTGCACTAAATTAAGTTTCCCTCTCCTTGGGAGAGGGTGTCACGAAGTGACAGGAGAGGGTTGAATATGTGGGGATTATGCTATCCGCACCAAATATTCTTTTTCCTCTTGCTTGCTCGTGATTAACGGCATTGTGTGTCGAATGCTCCACGCATTTGTCACTTCAGCCACAGCTCGTAATGCGCTCCCAGAGGTAGAGGGGAAATGAAAACCCACCCTTACCCTCCCTTACAAAGGGAGGTAACATATTTTTCGTGTGCTTAGCACCTCTCTCAAGGGGCGAGGAAATTTGACTTTGTCCCCTCTCCCTAACCCTCTCCCAAGGAGAGGGAACAATTATTTCGTGTGCGTAGCACACTGAAATGAACTTAACGTCTTATCGTCTTAACGACTTTTTCCCCATGTAACAATAACTTAACAAAATTTTACAAAGCTGGAAACCCTTGTATAATCGCTCATAGCATAGCATAGCATAGCATTTCTACGCCTGTAGCAATACTTTTCCCGAAAATTTTTTTACAAAAGTATGAAAGTCATCTTGAGTGATAGCGAAAGATCTCAATATTTGTTGAAGTTGCGATTCTTCGGATTTCATCCTCAGAATGACATGTAAGGGAAATCGATTTTCAAAAATATTTGTAGGAAAAAGAAAGGAAAATTTATTATGGCAGCAGTAACAAGAGTAATTTCAAAACCAATGCAGTTAATGATTAATGCGATTAAAGGCGGAGCAGTAAAAAGGGGAACAGTTTTGCCTTATGCTTCAAAAGCAGGAAAACCTATTAATATTAAATGTATTGAAAAACAAGGTGATTCTTTTATATTGGAAAAAACAATTCAAAATGGAGATAAATCATTGGTCGGTCGTTTTACGTATCTAAACGGAAAATTACAGCCGCATATTGTAACAGAAACCACTCCCAGAGGTATGATTGAACATAGATTGTCCGCAGGAAGATTTTGTACACCATTTGGAGATGTAAACCAGCTTGGTGTAGCAAAACTCGCGGAAGGTCAAGGAATATTTAGTTTTTGCGGTCGAAGTTCAAATCCTTCACTTGTACAATGGAATCAGGAAAGGGCAATGGCTCAGGCGGATCAAATAATTCCAAAAGAAAATTTTAAAAATATTTTAAATTATATTCGCGGATAAATTGTTAAAAATCGGTCATTATGACCGATTTTTTATATCTTGGAAAGTTTTGCAAATAGTGTATTTTGAATAAATAATTACATTTCTACATATTTACCTTGACAATCTAATTTGTTAGATTAAAAATTGTTTTTGTGAATAGAATTTCAGCCGGATTTTTTGATAATTAATATTGGCGGAAACTATTGGTACAACCCCAAAAAGGAAGAAAAATTTATGAGTAGCTTTTTTATTGGTTTAATTCTATTATTTTTTAGTGGAATTGTTGCGGCAAAATGTCCGAAAAACTTTAAAATCACTGCACTTTCGATACTAAGTGCAATCGGTTCTGGGTTTTGTTTTGTGCCGGCTTTACATTCTTTGTTAAGCGGTGAATATTTTGTTAAAACTTTTGTTTTTAATGATTTATTTGGTGCTGTTAACTTTGTAATTGACCCGCTTTCAGCATTTTTTATTATTGTAATTTCAGTTATGAGTTTGGCATCAATTATTTATTCTAAAGGTTATTTAAAACCTTATATTGAAAAAGGCAAGAATATTAACGCACATATTGTATTCTTACCGGTGCTTGTTGCTTCTATGATGGCTGTAGTTACATGTCAGAATGCTTTAATGTTTTTGATTTGCTGGGAAATAATGTCATTAAGTTCATTCTTCCTTGTAATTTTTGAAAACGAGAAGAAAGAAGTTTTGAAAGCTGGAATTAAATATTTAGTATTTATGCATATTTCGGTAATTTTTATAATTGCAGCTTTTGCAATGCTTTCAATTAAGGCAGGAAGTTTTGATTTTTCAAGTTTTAAAGACGTTTTTGCACATAATGCTCATTTTGCAAATATTGTATTTTTACTTTTATTTGTAGGTTTTGGAACAAAAGCAGGATTTGTACCGTTTCATAACTGGCTTCCTGATGCGCATCCGGCAGCACCTTCACATGTTAGTGCAATTATGTCAGGTGTAATGATTAAAACTGGTATTTATGGAATTTTAAGAACACTTGCTTTGATTGGAAATCCTTCTAAATCAATTTCTTATACTGTTTTAATAATTTCAATTGTATCGGCATTGTATGGTGTTTTATATGCAATCACTCAACATGATTTAAAAAGATTACTTGCATATCATAGTATTGAAAATATCGGGATTATCGGTATTGGTTTGGGTGTAGGAATGCTTGGACTTGCTTATAACAATCCTATTGTTGCAATTTTAGGATTTGCCGGCGGTATTTTACACATACTTAATCACTCTATATTTAAAGAATTATTATTTCTTTCTGCGGGAAGTGTTTATACAAAAACTCACACAAGAAATATTGAACTTTTAGGCGGGCTTATTAAATCTATGCCAAAGAGTGCGGTATTATTCCTTATCGGTTCTGTTGCTATATGCGGTTTACCGCCGTTCAACGGATTTGTAAGTGAGTTTTTAGTATATTTGGGAATGTTTAAAGGACTTTCTATTCATAATTTCTTCTCAGTTATAATGCTGTTATTTGCAATTGCGGCTTTAGCATTGGTTGGAACAATGGCAGTTCTTTGTTTTACCAAAGCTTTCAGTATAATATTTTTGGGAATGCCGAGAAGTGAAGCGGCTGAAAAAGTAAAAGAAGATTGCGGTTTGTCAATGATTTTACCGATGTGTTTTTTAGCATCATTAACACTTGCAATTGGTGTTTCTTCAGTATTTGTATTTGCAATAATGCTCAATCCTGTAAATATATTTGTTGATGTTTCTCAATATAATATCTTACCGGCAATTTCTTTAATGGCGATGGTTACATTGTATGCATTGGCATTTGTTGTATTTTTAGGAATTTTGATATTTATCAAATTAAAATTGACAAATGGAAAAATAGAAATGCATGAAACTTGGGGATGCGGTTATAACAAAGGTAATAATCATATGCAATATACTGCATCATCATATGCAAGTCCATTTTTATCAATGCTTGCACCGCTATTTAAAAAAGTATTTGATATTGAAAAACCAAGAAAATTATTCCCTCAAAGTGCACATTTCAGCTTGCATGTAGAAGATATTGAAGAAGCTTATGTAATTGAACCGATTTTAAAATCAGATGAATGGTTCTTATCAAAATTTGAAGGAATTCAAAGCGGTAATATTCAATCATATATAAAATATGGTTTAATATTTCTTGTAATTGTACTTATCGGATGTTTCATAGCATTGGGTTAAAGAGGAAAAAAGATGATAATACTTGTAAATTTAATAATTTTATTATTAGTCCCATTTTTGATGGCCGGCGTTATAAAAAAGACCAAAGCATTTTGGGGCGGTCGTAAAGGGGCTTCAATATTTCAGCCTTTATATGATTTCGTAAAATTAATCAAAAAAGATTTTGTAATAAGCAGAACAACTTCTGCAATATTTAAAATTGCACCGGTTATACAAATTGCTTCGGTATTATTTGCGGCAATGTTTGTACCTTTAGCTTACGGCTCAACTTTTCTTAATGTATCAGCAGGATTAATAATCTTTGCATATACATTGAGTTTGGGTAAATTTGCATCATTAATTTCTGCAATGGATACCGGAAGTTCATTTGAAGGTATGGGAGCTTCAAGAGAAGCTTGTTTTACCGCAATTGTAGAACCTGCATTTTTTATGTTAATTGCTTCAATTATGGCTTTAACCGGAACTACAACATTTGACAGTTTAAGAAATATTTTGGCAAATGCTGGAAGTTATGGAATATTAATTATAATTTTTGCGGCAGTAGTTTTGTTTATAATGATTTTGATTGAAGGTTCAAGAGTTCCTGTTGATGATCCGGCTACTCACTTAGAACTTACAATGATTCATGAGGTTATGATACTTGATAATTCAGGAAGTGATTTGGCTTTGTTCTCTTGGGCAAACGGAATTAAAATGCTTTTATTATCATCATTAATAGCATTTATGGTAATTCCGGCAGGATTGAATGAATGGTTATCAATAGGTTTATACCTTTTAATTATGTTTATAATCTCAGTTTTAATCGGTACTATTGAATCGGCTATGGCAAGATTTAGAATGTCACATGTTTTTGAGTTTGTATTTGTTATGAGCTCATTTGCTCTTGTTGTACTTTCACTTGTTGTGGCAAGGATGTTTGGAGGTTAGAAAATGGTAAACGGATTTGTAATACTTTTCGGACTTACAATGCTTTATCTTGCGGCAACAAGCAGAATTGTTGCGCATATAAGATTATTAATTGCACAGGGTATATTATTGTTTTTGATATGCTGTTCGGGAATGGAACATTTAAATTTATTAAATTTTGCATTTCTCGCTGTTGAAACTTTAATTGTTAAAGCGATTGTAATTCCATGGTTTTTATACAGAGTTTTGAAAAAAACTCATTCAAATAGAGACGTAGCTGCAAATATTCCGCATTTTTATTGTCTTGTAATCGCAAGTATTATTTTAATTGCCGGATTTTTGGTTTCAAACTATTACGTATCTTCAATGAAATTAATTTCTCCGATATTTTTTGGAGTATCGGCAGCAACAATAATTATAAGTTTGTGGTTAATTACAATCAAACATAAAATTATATCAAACGTAATTGAATTCATTACAATGGAAAACGGTATATTTTTATTGTCGCTTTCTGTTGCAAAAGAAATGCCAATGTTGGTAAATCTTGGTGTTTTACTTGATGTATTTATTGCGGTATATATCTTGGGATTGTTTGTTAATGAAATTAATAAAGAATTCAAAGATTTGGAAGTTTCTCATTTATCAGAATTAAAGGACTATGAATAATGATTAATACAATTTTAATATTTCCTATAATAGCGTGTATATTGACACTATTGATTAAAAACAAAACATTTAACACCTGGCTTGTAAACATTTATGCTGTATTACATTTTGTAATTACTATGATGTTTGTTACTGGTCATGCAAATAATAAGGCTATACCTTATTTTGCGGTAGATAATACTAATTTGATTTTTCTTGCAGTATTGTCAATAGTATTTTTGGCTGTAGCTGTTTATAATACAGGTTATGTTAAAAATATGGAATTTCCGGCAAAAAAAATAAGTCATTATTCGTTTATGATACTAATTTTTGTACTTTCTATGACAGGAACTTTATTGAGCACAGATTTAGGAATTGCCTGGGTTTTAGTTGAGGCAACTACTTTATCAAGTGCATATTTGATTTACTTTAACAAAACAAAAAATTCAATTGAGGCTGCGTGGAAATATGTATTTATTTGTTCAATTGGTATTGCGTTGGCATTTGTCGGCATTATATTATTAAATATTTCATCAGGTTCATTAAATTCATTAAATTTTGCAGAATTATACAGCCATGCGGCAAGTTTTGATAAAGGCTGGTTAACGATTGCATTTATCTTTATGTTGTTTGGTTTTGGGGCTAAAATGGGGCTTGCACCAATTCATTTCTGGTTACCGGATGCGCATTCTGAAGCGCCTTCTCCAATTTCAGCATTATTATCAGCAGCTCTTTTAAATTCAGCCTTTCTTGTAATTGTAAGAGTTTATAAAATAATGCAAATTGCTGATTGCACAGATTATGCAAGATTAATGTTACTAGTAATGGGATTTTTATCATTATTTGTAACAGCAGTTTTTGTTTATCATATAAAAAATTATAAAAGAATGCTTGCGTATTCTTCTATAGAAAACATGGGTATTCTGGCAATTGGAACAGCATTAGGCGGAGTTGCTTTTTATGCTGTAATTCTTCATTTGATAGGACATTCGCTTGCAAAAGCATCATTCTTCCTTACTTCAGGTAATGTGCTCGAACTTTTTGATAGCAAAAGAATTAAGTCAGTAAGCGGTTTAGTAAGTGCTGATGGTAAATCTGGTTGGTTGTGGATTACATCATTCCTTGCAATTTGTGCATTTCCAACATCAGTATTGTTTATCAGTGAATTTTTAATGATTAAACAAATGATTACAGAACATCATTATATTCTTTGTACATTATTTGTTTTACTTTTGACAATAATTCTTTTTGGTATTGGCAGAGTTGTTGTTAAAATGGCATTTGGAAATGTTAGTGAAGACAAAGCAAAAGTTATTGAAGAAAACAGACACAAAGTTTCATGCTGGATGTATATTCCACAGTTTGTAATGCTTCTTATAGTATTTGTACTTGGAATTTATGTTCCGCCATTTTTAAATAATATAATTAATTTAGCAGTTAGAGGATTTTAGGAAAAATGTTTATTAAAACTAAAAATAATACAAAAATTAATCTTTCAGATATTCCGGTATTAAAAATCGGAGAACTTAGAGAAGAAATTATAAAAGAAAATAAACGTCCGGTTGCATTTTTCGGAAAAGATTGGGGAAATGGCAGAGTACGTTTGTTTGTAGTGCTTGATAATGCACCGGAACTTCTTGTTTCATCAGCATTGTTTGAAGCAGATGAAAAATCTTATGAATGCATTACAAATGCTATTCCGGCTTTTCATATATTTGAACGTGAATTTTATGAACAATTTGGAATAAAACCACTTAATCATCCATGGCTTAAACCTGTTAGATTAAATCAAGATGAATACGAATTTTTTGAAATGAAAGGTGAAGAAGTTCATCAGGTTGCAGTTGGGCCGATTCACGCAGGTGTAATTGAACCCGGACATTTTAGATTTATGTGTAACGGTGAAGCTGTTTATCATTTGGAAATAATGCTTGGTTATCAGCATAGAGGTGTTGAAGATTTAATGATAAAATCTCCATCAAATCAGCTTGCTGAATCCATTTGCGGCGACAGTGTAATCGCTTATAATACAGCTTATTCTCAAGTAATGGAGATTTTAAAAGATATCAAAGTTTCTGATAAAGCTCAATTAATCAGAAAAGCTTGCTTAGAAATGGAAAGAGCTGCAATCCATATTGGTGATTTGGGCGCGATAGCGGGTGATATTGCATATCTTATGGGAGCTTCAGTTTTTGGAGCAACAAGAACGCTTGTTATAAATACAATGCTTGAATTTTGCGGCAGCCGATTTGGACGCGGTATGGTTACTGTTGGTGGGGTTGATTATGACATTTCAGAAGAAATGATTTCAAAAGCTTTAAAAACTTTTGAAAAAGTTGAAAAAGATGTTGATCGTATGACTCAAACTATGCTTAAAAATTCAACAGTAATGTCAAGATTGGAAAAAACCGGTACCGTTAGTCAAGAACGTGCTCAAGAAGCCGGTTTGGTCGGAATGGCTGCACGTGCCTGCGGTGTAGATTTAGACTCAAGATTTGATTTTCCTGACAAATGGAATGAAGAACTTGATATTCATAAAAAACCTTTCCATGCTTCAGGTGATGTTAATTCAAGATTTAAATTAAGATATAAAGAAATTAAACAATCTTTTTCAATTATTAGAAAAGTATTTGAAAAACTTTCTCAATATAAAAATGAACCGCTTTTTGTTCAAGGCGGTGAAAATGCAAAAGACGCTTTTGTTATTTCTATTGTGGAAGGATGGAGAGGAGAGATTGTCCATATTGCAATGACAGATGCAGCCGGAAATATTTCAAGATATAAAATTAAAGACCCATCTTTCAATAACTGGTACGGTTTGGCTCTTGCGGTTAGAAATAATGGTGTTTCAGACTTTCCGCTCTGTAACAAAAGCCACAATTTATCATACTGCGGTAACGATTTATAAGGAATAAAAATTATGTTTGATACATTAAAATCAAGAATTTTTCAAGGAAATCAATTTATAAAAGATATTAAAAATGCTCCTATGAGAGACCAATTTAGAGGTTTCCCGATTTTAAAAGAAGGAGTTGAAGTTTGTGATGAAAGCGTTTGTCCGACAGGTGCTTTGAAAACTAATCCTCTAACTATTGATATGGGTAAATGCACATTTTGCGGTGCTTGTCAAAAAATTTCCCCTCTCCAAGGGAGAGGGTGCCACGAAGTGACGGGAGAGGGTTCTGCTGTTACTTTTACTAATGGGTATAAATTGGCTTCAACTGACAGAGATAAACTAATTGTAACTCCTCAATCAAATTATGAAGATTACGTAAAATCAGCAGTTGAAGTTAAAAAAGAAATCGTTAAAATGTTCGGACATTCCCTAAAACTTCGTCAAGTATCAGCAGCTGGCTGTAACGGATGCGAAATGGAATTGAATGCATGTTCAAATGTTAATTTTGACATGGGCAGATTCGGTATAGATTTTGTAGCATCTCCAAGACATGCTGATGGTATTGTAATTACAGGTCCTATTTCAAAACATATGGCATACGCATTGGAAGATTGTTACAAATCTGTTCCTAATCCAAAACTTGTAATACTTTGCGGAGCTTGTGCAATTTCAGGCGGAGTTTTTCAAAACAGTACTGAACTTAATAGAGAATTTTTGGATAAATATCCAATAGATTTATATATTCCAGGCTGTCCGGTTCATCCTCTGACATTTATAAATGGAGTGTTAAGTTATATAAGTAAATAAATGTAAATATTATATTTAAAACCCGCAAAAATTTTTGTTTTGCGGGTTTTTATTTGCCGGAGGTAAAAATGAATATAGATACTACACAAACAAAACAACCTGCTTTTCAAGCAAATATAAAACTTAAAGGTTTTAAATTTAATGATGCGGAAAAATTTAAGGCCGTACAAGAAATATTTTCAAAAAAAACACAACATTATACTGATGATGTTTTAGAAATTTCAAGCCGAGCTGTAGAGGGTGACAATGGTCGAGTTTTTTACAGTGCAGATTATGCTGTTAATGGTCAAGATCTTGCCAGCACAACTTATGTTAGTGATTTAAAAGATTTGTTCAATAATTCTAGTGCAAATGATTTTGCTAAAACTCTTTCAAAGATTTTTAAAGTTGGCAAAGTAGAAGAGTTACAATTAAGTAAACTAATAACAATTAATAAAAATTTGCGTTCTGCTTGGGCAAACAGAGAATTGAATAGTTTTAAATTAGTTAATGCAAAACCAGAAAGTGCTAGAGTTTTCCGTTTCCAAAAATTAATGGACAATAATGCAAAAAGAATTGAAGTGTTGGAAGCGCAAAAAGCTGCAATCAAAGAAAAATATTCAGAAATTTCAAACAAGATCAAAGGATCGTCTGATTTAGATATAGTAAGTTTTTGGGATAAAGTATAATCATAACAAAACTAATTCTTTAGATGAATTTTTAAGAGTTTCTTTAACTCTTATTACTCTTTGATTTGAACTGCCTACCCAATGAATATTATTATCCTTTAATTCTTCAACAAATTCACCTTCTGCAATTACATCAATATCAGAAATTCCACCCAATTCTTTTATCTGTTCCCAAGTGTAACCTGTATAAAGCCAGATTGTTTTTTCAGGATAAAGTGCGCGGCATTTTTTAATAAGCCTAAATACTTCACTTCTATTATTTGGAAATAAAGGATCTCCGCCGCTGAATGTAATTCCGTCAATATAAGGTTTATTAAGGGCTTCAAATAATTCATCTTCTGCAGCTTTATCAAATGGAAGTCCGCCTTTTTCATCCCATGTAATTGGATTTTGACAATTTTTGCAATGATGATTGCAGCCTGCTACCCACAAAACAACACGTAATCCTTCACCATTAAGCATATCTTCTTTTGTTATATCATGATAATTCATTTTGTACTTCTACACTAATAAGTGCTCCCTTTTTAAAATCTACATGCTGACTCTATCAGCAATTTCTTCCATTTTAGCAGCATTCAATCGAGTGTCGCCTTTAACTCTTGAATATGATAGATAACCATTCATTCTATCAATTTTAGTAAGGTTTTTACTGCCGCATTTTGGACAAACATCCATATTTAATTCTTGATGTCCGCAATCATCACAATAAGCAAGTGAAAGATTTACACCTTCATAAAAACCTTTATCCATAGCACGTTTAATAAGTGTTTCTACAGCTTTTGAGTTGTAAGATATAGGATATTTTACATACTGTATCTTGCCGCCATTTAATAATTCCCAGAATCTTCCTTCCAAATCTTGTTTTTCAATTGGTCCGATTTTTTCTGATACATGGCAGTGGAAACTGTTAGAAACATAACCTCTGTCTGAAACTTTGTCTACAACACCATATTTTTTACGGAATTGTTGGATTTGTAGTCCGCAAAGATTTTCAGCAGGTGTTCCATAAATTGCATAAAGATTTCCGTCTTCTTCTTTAAACTGATTGACCTTTTTATTAATATATTCCATTACTTCTAACGCAAATTGACCGTCTTCCGCAAGTGATTTATGGTTATGAAGTTCTTGCAGTTCATTTAATGCTGTAATACCGAATGATGCTGTTGCAGCTTTCAATAACGGTTTAATTTTGTCATGAAGTCCTAAATGACCGCCATAGAAACCGCCTTCACAGAATCCCAAAGGATTAATTGAAGCACGCATTTCGCCAAGATAATCATAAGTTCTGATATGTAAATTTCTAATCATTTCCATATAATAATCAAGAACTTCATAAAAATCCTTACTTTCTTTTTGAGCTTTAGCATAAATCATAGGAAGGTGTAAGCTGATAGCTCCAATATTAAATCTGCCTACAAATACAGGTTTATCGTTTTCATCAGCCGGTTTCATTCCGCCTCTTTCATACCATGGTGATAAAAATGCTCTGCATCCCATTGGAGAAATTACACGTTTGTATTTTTTATACATACTTGCAATATAGCCGTCTCCAGACATTGAAAGCCAATCCGGATACATAGTTTTTCTTGAGCATTCAACACCGGCATCAAATAAATCTTCTAATACTTTGCCTTTTCCGTGAAGTTCTTCATCGTATAAGAAAACTATTTTAGGGAACAATACAGGTTTTTTGCATTCTTTTTTACCTTGTCCGCCCTGTCTTACTTTAAGCATAACTTTTGATGCCATTTTTTCAAATCTTTCAGTACCAAGACCCATTGTAACAGTGATAAACGGATAATCACCGCGGCTTGATGCTACTGTATTGAATTTGTACTCCCAGCCTTGGAAACCGTCATGGTAATCTTTTTCAACATCTTTTACAGCTTCTTCTTCAGCTTTTGCTTCAGAAACGCCCATAGAAACATATCTTGCATATTGTCTGTCAAAAGTTTTTTGAGCATAAGGTGCAAGGATTTTATCAACTTCAGGAACTGTAAAACCGCCATATTGTTGACTTGCAGCAGCCATTACAATATCACCGATAACATCAAATGCAACTTCCAAAGATTGAGGTTCATTGTACCAGATGTTACCCATTTCAAAACCGCCTTTTAAGACATTAGCAACATCAAATAAGCAGCAATTCATAGTATCACGTCTTGCAGACATATCGTGGATATAAATATAACCATCACGAATTGCTTGAAGTTCTGAAACTGATAAGAAGAATTTTTTGTATAATTCTTTATTCAATTGATTGAAAATTAAAGAACGTTTTGTAGAAACTAACGCTGAATCGCAGTTTGAATTTTCTTTATCGCCAATATACATGATTTTTTGGCTTTCTTGATAAACTTTATCAAGCATGTTTACGAAATCAATTTTGTAATCCCTGTAGTTTCTATAACTTTTTGCAACTTTTGGATTTAAATTTTCAAGAGCATTTTCAACGATACAGTGCATTTTAAAGATTTCTAATTCAGATTCGCCAATTTCTAAAACACTGTTGTTAACGAAATTACAGATATCATCTATTTCTTGTTGTGAAAACTCAACAAGCATTCTTGCAGCAGATTTTTTGATTGCAGAAACAACTTTTTGGATATTGTAATCTTCTTTTGTTCCGTCTTTTTTAATTATTTTCACCTGATTTAATGCAATTTTAGGTGATATTTCTACAATTTTTGACATCGGATTTACAGGTGATAATAATCTTGGTTTAGAAACCTTTACACCTGCAACTGCATTTTCAATATTTGTAATACTTATGTTTACAACTTTCCCGCTGTTTAAAGAATTCTGCATGATATCTCCTTTTCTTTATATAATTGCAGAAATAAGGTCTTTTCCCAAATCTCCCAAATTCCTGTATAATTTCCACACATATAACTTTCTATTATTATACAATAAATTTTTTAAGCATGGAATAACTTTTTACAAATTTTAATCCTTTTGATTGAAAACTTTCAATCCATTGGCTTTTGCAAAATTAACATTTGTTAATAGCAAAAAATTTTGTTTATAGGTTTTATAAAAAATATGATTACAAATATTACTAATTCTCAAATTTATTTCGGAACAAATTGCCGTAAATACAAAGCAGGGCCTTTGAATGAGGTGATTTATACAACTTCACATGTTAATCGTGATGATTTAGATTTTGAAAGACTTACAAATTACATGATTAAAAATTATGAGCATGCTCCAAAAGTAAATGTGTATTCTATGGCATGCTCGGATGGTTCCGAAGGATGGACTCTTGCAATGTTTTTAAAAAATAAAAAAGCGGAGAAATTTTTACCAATCAAAGGTATTGATATTGATTATACAATTTTAGATTGTGCGAATTCTACAAAATTAAATATTTTGCCGGAGGAAATAAAAGAACTTAAACAAAATGGTATTAATTTTAATAAATATTTTATACCGGCAGAAAGTCATATGTATATTTTTAATGATTCATTAAATGATAAAACACGAACATACATTGCAAAACCAAATATTGCAAAATGTTTTAAG
>CATLEG010000022.1 GCA_949915775.1 uncultured Candidatus Melainabacteria bacterium
TCCGGCGGGGTGAAAAAACTTCGGCCAATGTGAACCCGAAGCTTAATTTAACCTTTCGGCAGGGTGAAAAGACTTTGGCAAGAGTAAATCCGGAATGAAATTTCTTTTTATCAATCCTTGTGAAATTCTTAAATGTTTTATACCCTAAAAACCCTTTGATAGTCAGTGTTTTGACTTCGGGGGGGGGGGCAATCTCAGCAACTAATTTTAACATAATCCAACTCCTTTTTTCTTAATTATAACCTTTTTTTTAAAAGTTGTCAATTGTTTTATGTCGGGATTTTTACACAAAATTCTGTTCTTACATTTTCTTCACTATCTACTGTAATTTCACCGCCATGAGATTTAACTATTTGCTGTGATAAGTATAAGCCTAAGCCCGTTCCTATTTTTCTAAATTTTTTTGCCGCTGAATAATATTTATTAAATATAAGTTTTATTTCGTTTTGCGGGATTCCTTGACCGTAATCTATTACTGAAATTGTAATAAACCCAGGGATTTCAGCAGTTTCTATATCAATTTTTTCTTTTGTATTGCTATGTGATATTGCATTTGAAATAAGATTTTTTATTACTCTTTCCAGTTGTATAGGATCAGCAGTTACTTTTATATCGCGATTAGAAGAAAAATTTATGGTTATTCCTGAGTTTTTCGCAATTGGCTGTACTTCTTCAATTACATTAGTAATAAATTTGTTAAGCATTATGTTTTCTTTTACAAGTTTTATTCCGGTTTCTTTTATTTTGTATGTTTCCAATATGATTTGTACTAATTCTACAAGTTCTTGATTTGAATTTTTCATATTTAAGAGTGCAAATTGCTGCTTTTCATTAATTTTACCAAATTTGCCATCAAGTAAAAAATTTATAATATTTGATTCTGCAACAATTGGAACTTTCAAATCATGGGTTAAGGTTGCAACAAAGTCTTCTTTTAATGTTTCTATTTCTCTTTCTGTAGTTACATCTTTTATCAAGATTACATGCCGTTTTTTGTCATCTTCTAATGTGAGTTTAATAGAATTTATTATAAAATTATTAGTAGGTGTATGTTTAATAAAAATATCTTTATTTTTAAGTTTTTCTATAGGTGTTTCGTCACTTATTTGTATAAAATCAAAGATATTTTTACCTATTATCTCTTCTCCTTTAATTCCAAACCATTCACAAATCTGCGGTGTTGCGCGTAAAATGACATGTTTATCATTAATAATTAAAATACCGTCAGAAAGAGAATTGATTACGGATTCTAAGAGTTTGTTCTGACGCATAAGTTCAGTTTGGTATTCTGTAATCATTTTTTCTCTGTCGTTTAATGTTTCAACCATTCTGTTGATGCTATCTGTAACGTTTTGATATGTAGGATGAGTAATTTCATTTATCTTTGTGGAAAGATTTCCGTAACGTACAGAATTTACAGTATTTGTAACGATACCAAGATAATCATTGATTTTTGACCAGCGTTTATCTGTTTGCTTGAAAATCAAATATAATGTTATAAATACCATTATTATGCTTATGTTTAATAAATACCAGAGCATTATGTATTATCCTTTTTTATGATAACTGCATTTTTATGTTATAATTATAACAGATAAGGGATAATTTGTATATGATTAATTTACCAAAAACTATCAAAATGATTATTACTGATTTTGATGGTATTGTTACAGATAATTGTGTTTATATTAGTGATGATTTTTCTATGACAAGAAAGCTTAATTTTAAAGATGTTATGGCTTTTTCTATATTAAAAAAGAATGGTTATAAAATTGGAATTATTTCAGGCGAAAAAAATGCGGCAATTGAAATTTTAGCAAAAAAGTTTGAGATTGAAGAAGTTCATCAAAATATAAGAAATAAAATTGAAGTTTTAAAAAGCATTGTTGCAAAATACGGACTTTCAAAAGATGAGTTTGTGTATATCGGCGATGATATTAATGATATAGAATGTCTTGAGTATGCAAAATATAAAATTACAGCATCTCATGCGGTAGATAAAGTTAAAGCGCTTGATGGAATACAGGTTTTTCAAAATAAATCCGGTGATGGTGCATTTAGAGAGGTAGCAGATTGTTTGATTGGTTAGAAAAAGTTTATGTAAAAATTAAGGATTTAAGCAGTTCAATTGATAATTATAAAAAAGACACTGTCATTCAGTCTTTACCTTCATTAACTTATGTTAATAGAGCAAAAAAATTTATTGAACAGGATAAATTGGAAGAAGCTGAAAAAATTTTAAAAGAAGCAATGTCACTTCCTCAAAAAGATCCGCTTATTTTTAAATATTTAGGGATGGTTTATGAGAGAAGCGGGAAAAATGAACTTGCAATTGCTAATTATCAAATTTCTGCTGATATGAATCCTCATGATAAATATATCTGGCAGAGATTAGGGTTTGTTCTTATTTCAGCAGGAAAATATGATCAAGCTGAGAAATCATTTGATAACGCCAACAAAATTCAATCCGGAAATACCGATACATTTACAGGCTGGGGTATGGCTTTAATGAAGCAGGAAAAATTTAAAGAGGCGCGGGAAAAATTTGCACAAGCTGTTCAAATTAATAAATATAATTTTTCAGCTGTTTTTTTGTGTGCTGTTATGGAAATTAAACTTGAAATGTATGATAAAGCTGATACAAAACTTTCATTTTTAGCCAATGTTAATCCTAATGAGGGTAATACTTTTGAATATGCCAGACTTAAAGCTATAAAAAATGATTATAATAATGCAATATTTTATGCAAAAAAATCTCTTGAATATAATCCAGATATGCTGCCTGCATATATTCTTCTCGGACAAATTTATGGAAAAATGTATGATAAAGAAAACTCTTTACGAAACTTCGAAATGGCTGAATCAAGACAACTTATATCCGCAAATCTTTATCATGAGTGGGGTAAAATGCTCCAAAAGTTTGAAGAATCTGATAATGCGTCTGAAAAATTACAAAAAGCTTATGATTTGAATCCTGAAAATTTAGAAATTTCAGCAAGTTTAGGGTTTTCATATGTTTTAAAAAATGATTTTGATAATGCAAAACCGCTGCTTGAAAAAGTTCTTAATAAAGAACCGGAAAATATGAAAATAAAACAAGCACTGGCTGTTATAGCATATGAACAGGGAGATATTGATAATGCGATTGTAACATTTAAATCAGATGATGAAAATGCTTTTAATTGCTACTATCTTGCAAAATGTTACGAAAAAAAAGGTGAAGATACTAAAGTTCGAGATTATTATGAATCAGCTTTAAGAATTAATGAAAAATTTGTTAGTGCTTATAAAGATTATGTAAACTTTCTTATATCTAAAAATGATTTTGAAGAAGCACGTCGTAAACTGCGGAAAGCATTGAAATTTGATGAAAATAATTTAAATTTGTTAAATTTAATGTTTTATGTAAATTATATACTTGTCAAAGAACAAGTTTGTGAATATAATTTAAAAGAAACACTTGCAATAGCAGAAAAAATCGAAAATATTGATAAAGATAAATTTGAATATTCTGTTCAAAAATGTGAGTTAGAAAACCTTTTGAAAGAGATTAAAAATTGAAAAAGATAATTGTACAAAAATTCGGCGGAACATCAGTTGCTGATACAGATAAAATAAAAAATGTTGCAAAAACAGTTATAAAAGAAAAAGAAAACGGAAATGATGTAGTGGTGGTTGTTTCTGCGATGGGACATACGACTGATTATCTTGTTAAAATGGCTAAAGATTTGAGTGAAAATCCGTCAGGCAGAGAGATGGATATGCTTCTATCTACCGGTGAAGGTGTCTCAATTGCGCTTCTTGCTATGGCTATTCAGGCTCAAGGTTATGATGCTGTTAGTTTCAATGCCATGCAGATTGGAATTATGACTGAAAATGTTCATTCAAAAGCAAGAATTGTTGATATTAAAACGGAAAAACTTAGAAAAAATTTGAATGATGGTAAAATTATTGTCGTTGCGGGGTTTCAAGGTGTAACTGAAGATGGCGAAATTACAACTCTTGGACGCGGCGGCTCTGATACATCTGCTGTAGCACTTGCGGCAGCTTTGAATGCAGAACGCTGTGATATTTATACTGATGTAGAAGGTGTTTATACTACAGATCCAAGAGTTGTTCCAATCGCATCAAAATTAGATGAAATTTCTTATGAAGAAATGCTTGAACTTGCACATGCGGGAGCAAATGTTTTACATCCAAGAAGTGTTGAGACTGCAAAACAATTTAATGTTCCAATGAGAGTCAGAAGCAGTTTTAAATTGGATAATTTAGGTACTTTAATATTAGGAGTTGATAAAATGGAAATTTATAAACCTGTAGCGGGTGTTGCAGCAGATTTGTCACAGGCAAGAGTTGTTGTGTGTGATGTGCCTGATAAACCCGGTGTCGCGGCAAAGTTATTTACAAGACTTGCTAAAGAAAATATTTCTGTAGATATGATTATTCAGTCATATGCAAGAAAAGTTTCTAATACAAACGATATTGCATTTACTGTGGATATGGCTGATTTATCTAAAACAAAAAATGCACTTGAAAATCTAAAAGAAGAAATAGGTTTATCAGGTGATGTTCAGATAAATGATAATATTGCAAAAGTTTCAATTGTCGGAGCCGGCATGATTGACAGACCGGGTGTCGCATCAACCATGTTTGAAACTCTTGCCGAAAATAATATAAATATTAGAATGATTTCTACCAGTGAAATTAAAATAAGTTGTCTTGTAGATAAAAAAGATGCACAAACAGCTGTAAAGGCTCTTCACAAAGTATTCGAACTTGAATGTGATGTAACTGCTGAAGTTAAAGGTGATTTGCCGGATGTTTAATTTTTAAACATTTGTGAACGAATTGATTTTATATCGGCGATTGTCTTAGGATAGTCGCCGTTTATTAATTCGCCGACAGATTTGTATAATTTTAGAATTGCCTGTTCAATATTTGTTGAATTCATAGAAACCATATCAAAAGCCATTTCTTCATTAGACATTGCAAGTCTTGTCATATCGCGGAATCCGCTTGAGGCAATTTCAAGAGCCAGAGGGTTATCTTTTGCGGTTAACATTAAGGCTTGTGCAATTACCATTGGCATATGAGAAATCATTGCGACAGCTTTGTCATGTTCTTCCGGCGTAGTAAAAACGGGTTTTGCACCCAGATAATTTATAATTTCAGTTAAAAGTACATTTTCTTCTCCGGTAATGACCCATTTGACACCTTTAAATAATCCTTCAAATGAATTTTCAAATCCTTTATTTTCTGTTCCCGCCATAGGATGTGATGGAATAAATTTATAGGGTCTTTTTTTATTACAAACGAAACTTTTTAAACTACAAACATCAGTTACGACTACATTTTCCGATAATATATTTTCAAGTTCATCAAGAACATTTAAAGTTTTGTTCATTGGTGTACAAACAAATATTATATCTCTGTCTTTTAGTACATCATAAGTCTTGAATATATTATCTCCGTTTTGAGATTTTGAAACGGCTATAACATCGAATTTCTTTTTTAAATCTTTAAATAAAGAACCGCCAATAAGTCCTAAACCAATAATTCCTATTTTCATAACCGGATTATAACATAAAATTAATTAAATTTAATGTTAACAATATCCCAGTATTCATTCCATTCAATATAACCGTTTAAATCAATATTATGATATTTATACGGGTTATTTATAAATTCTGGATTAAAAAGTCCTATAGATGCCAATCGTTTAATAATATCTGGTAAAAGAGATGTGCTTCCGGCAAGTGTACCTTCTTTGGAAGTCGCTTTTGTACCATCATAGTATACTTTTTCATCTGCAAAAATTATTTCTGTAAAATTACTTTTTGTACATGGTAAACAATCACTGATTAGAATAATTTTATCTGCTGGTTTTGTTTTAAATACAAGTTTTAAAGCATCATCTGATGTGTGAATTCCATCAGCAATAATTTCTGTATAAATGTTGTCATCAATAAGAGCAGAAAGTGAAGTCGATTTCCCTCTATGTGAAATAGAAGACATTGCATTAAATAAATGTGTTACACCCGTACAGTTTTTTAAATTTCCGCCTGTACAATGACCGGCATGAACTTTTATATTTTTTTCTCTTAAATAATCAATTAAACCGTCATCAAGTTCCGGTGCAAGTGTTACTATTTTTATAAAATTATCTTCAATAAGTTTGTAATTTTCTATTGTTGGAGTTAAAAAATGATCGGAATTATGAATCCCTTTTTTCTCGGGATTTAAAAAAATACCTTCCAAATGTATTCCAAGAATTTTTGCCATATCAGAAGTTTGCTGCTCTGCGGCGTTTTTTATAACTGAAATTGCATTTTTAGTATTTTCAACACTGTCTGTAACAATAGTTGGGAAAATTCCTCCAATACCATATTTCAAAAGATCTTTTGAAAGATATAAAATATCATTAATTGTTGCTTTATTAAAGTCTATTCCAAAACATCCATGAAAATGTTCTTCTATTAAAAGTTTTGTTTTCATAAAATAATTATACATCAAACTTGTCCATATTGCTTTTTTATTGTAAACTAAAATAAAAGGATGAGCTTATGGGTTACAAAATTTTATCTAAAAAAGAAATTTGTCCAAATCAATTTGAAATAACAATCGATGCTCCTCATGTTGTTAGAAACGCTAAAGCAGGACAATTTATTATATTTAGAGCTAATGAAAACAGCGAACGTGTCCCGTTAACTATTGCAGATGTTGATAAAGAGAAAGGTGAATTAACTTTAGTTTTTATGGCTGTCGGGTATTCAACAAAGAAACTTGCCGCATTAAATGAAGGTGGTGAGATTTGTGATATTGCTGGGCCTTTAGGAAAGCCGACTCATATTAAAAAATACGGAACGGTAGTTTGTCTTGCCGGTGGTTATGGTGCTGCTCCATGTTATTTGATTGCAAAAGCTTTTAAAGAAGCGGGTAACAAAGTTTATATGATTATGGGCGCAAGAACAAAAGATTTGATATTCTGGCAGGATAAAATGAAAGATGCTTGTACAGAGTTGTTTATAACTACAGATGACGGCACTTTGGGCGAAAAAGGTTTTGTTACTCAAGTACTACAGAGATTAATTAATACTGAAAAAATAGATTATGCAATAGCCGTCGGGCCTATGCCGATGATGAGAGCAGTGGCGGATTTAACTCGTGATAAAGGAATTTATACTGAAGCAAGTATGAACCCTATTATGGTTGACGGTACCGGTATGTGCGGAGCATGCCGCGTAACAGTTGGCGGAGAAACTAAATTTGCCTGTGTCGATGGCCCTGATTTTGATGCTCATAAAATAGATTTTGACGAAGTTATAAATAGAACTCGAATCTATAAAGATCAAGAGAGAAAAAGAGACGAAAATTGTAATCTTTTAAAACGGAGAGACTAAATGGCAAAAGATATTCCATACTGCCCGTTAATTAGTGCGGGATCTGAAATCGATAAAGTTTGTACTCAAGAAAGTTGTGCATGGTATGTGCCAAGTGTAAAAAAATGTTCTATATATATGCTTGCTTATAATGCATTACTTGAAACTACTGAAAGACAAAAAGCTAAGAAAAAATAAGGTTTTATATGAAAATTCTTGTTTGTTTAAAACAAGTTCCTGATACTGATGATATCAAATGGACTGAAAATAATACAATTCAAAGAGAAGGTGTAGAAAGTATTATTAACCCTTATGATGTGTATGCTTTGGAAGAAGCTTTAAAATTAAAGCGTACAATTATTGACACTGAAATTACAGCCCTGACTATGGGACCGATGCAGGCTGTTGATATGCTCAAAAAAGCTATAGCACTTGGCTGTGATAATGCTGTATTGATTTCTGATAAAAAATTTGCCGGTGCTGATACTTATGCCACAGCTAAAACAATTTCAGCGGCTATCAAAACTAAATTACCGGATTTTGATATGATATTATGCGGTCAATTTGCGATTGATGGTGATACTGCTCAGACAGGCCCGGGAATTGCAAATCAACTTGATATTCCTCAAGTTACCTTTGTAAAAGAATTGAACAGGTGTGATACCCATTGTATTTATGCTACAAGACAGCTTGAAGAAGGGTTGGAAACTGTAAAAGTTGAATTTCCCGCTCTAATTTGTATGTTAAAAGGTTATGAAGAACCTTCACGTATCACGATTAACGGAGTTAAAAAAGCTCAAAATGCGGATATAAAGATTTTTTCTATGGAAGATATAGGACTTTCTGCGGAACAAGTTGGTATAAAAGGTTCTCCGACATATGTAAGCCGAGCTTTTAGACCTGAGCACAAAAGAGAAAAATGCATCTTTTGCGAGGATTGTAATTCTATAGTAGAAAAAATAAAAGAATTCGGGGGATTTGATGAGTAATATTTTGCTTTATGCCGAAGTTACAAGGGATAATTATTTACATACAGTTTTGTTTGAGCTTGCCAATAAAGCTCAAGAACTTTCAAAGAAACTTGATAATGCTGAAGTTTCTGCTCTTTTGATTTGTAAAACCGGTTTGGCAGAATTATATAAAGAAGCGTTTATAAATTCCGGATTTGATAATGTTTATATTGCTGAAGATAACAGATTTACACATTATTCTACTGAAATGTATTCAAAAGTCGCTATAGATATTATTCAAGAAGTAAAACCTGATATAATGCTTATTGGAGCAACAACTCAGGGACGAGATTTAGCTCCGAGAATTGCTTCATCTTTACATACCGGACTTACTGCGGATTGTATCGGTCTAGATATTAATGAAAAAGGACAACTTGCTGCTACTCGCCCAACTTTTGGGGGAAAACTTATGGCAACTATTTTGTGTAAAACGTTGCCGCAAATGGCTACAGTTAGACCTAAAGTTTTTAAACCGGCTTCTGAAAATATTGTTAAAGATACAAAATTTATTTATATAAAACCTGAAATTGATAATATTAAGAAAAAAGTCGAGTTTATAGAATTTGTAAAAAGTATGAATTCTGTAATAAATGAACTTGATAGTGCAGATATTATAGTTGCAGGTGGCAGGGGAATGAAAAATGAAGCAGGATTTGAATTGTTAAAAAATTTCGCCGAAAAAATTGGGGCAAGTATAGCAGCAAGCCGCGGCGCTGTTGATATGGGACTTGCATCACAAGATATTCAAATTGGACAAACTGGAAAAACAGTTACGCCAAAACTTTATATTGCCTGCGGAATATCAGGTGCGATTCAGCATATTGTAGGTATGAATGAAAGTGATAAAATAATCGCGATTAATACCGATAAAAACGCTCCGATATTTGAAGTATGTGATTGCGGAATTGTTGCTGATGTGTTTGAAATCTTGCCGCAAATAACAGATCAACTTTCTAAATCATAAGAATTATCTTGAAAAAGTGTTTTTAATATGTTAAACTAAATATATGAAAAGATTTTCGAGTGAGCTAAAAGAGTTGAAAAAAATTGGTAAAAAATCCCGTCGGGGGGGGGGCAATCGCCGCGTAGCCCAAAGGCTTTGGCGAGTTAAAGATGTATTTGGTAATGTTTTCCCTCTACCTCTGGGAGAGGGTAGAATTTCAATGCGAGTTTTTACGAGCATTAGAAATTCGGGTGAGGGTGTTATTGGTGAAGTTTATAATGTGTTGGAAGAAGTTAAGCGTGGCGTAGTCCAAGGACTTGCAGTTTTTCGTCATGCTGAACTCGTTTCAGCATCTCAATTCGTCATTCTGAGGTGCCAAAGGCACTCTCCAATCAGGTGTTGGTATAATTTTAAAGCGTCATTACGAGTAGCGAATAATCTCAAAAATAATAAGGTGCAATTAATTGCACCCTGCAAAACTACGTGTGTTGCACACGCTATAATACTCACTAGACATTACACAAAAAATAGTATATAATATATAGAAAGGAAGTTAAAAGATGAAAAAACTAAGTGATACAAAAAAGTTGGATTGCGTTACTAATGTCCGCAATGACAGTATTCGTCATGCTGAACTCGTTTCAGCATCTCAATTCGTCATTCTGAGCGGAGCGAAGAATCTTAATTTACCCCTCACCCTAGCCCTCCCCCACTGGAGAGGGAACAAAGTCAAATCCGCTCTCCCGCAAGGGGTGAGAGGAAAATGCGTAGCCTTCACACTTGCAGAAACTTTAATTACCCTCGGCATAATCGGTGTTGTGGCGGCAATTACAATTCCGACACTTATTCAAAAGTATCAAGAACATGTTACTATAGTAAAACTAAAAAAAATGTATCAAGTTGTTACTGAAGCCGAACAGCGTTCTTCAATTGAAAACGGTGAGCCTGTAACTTGGACAGAATTTGAATCTGATCCAGGGAAATTTTTTGAATATTTTTCTAAATATTATCTTCCTTATATAAAAGCACCATATAAAATTTACAATCCAAAACAAAATGTAAGCAGAAGAGTTGTAAAAACATACAATCTAACAGGTGCAGAGATGTCGAATAATGTTACTAACAATGAAGAAGTACGTTTCGCAGATAATTCTTGTTTTTATTTTGGCTCAAATGGGCAATTTGTAATGTTAATATATGATACAAATTGTGAAAAGAAACCAAATGTATATGGTAAAGATGTATGGAATATGTTTGAGTTTAAATGGTTTAACATGGTGGAACGAGACCACCGAAATTGTAAGTATGGCTGCCATAGAGCACAAGTACCTTATATAACCTCCAGTACAGTAACAGATGCGGCCTTTGAACCATATTGCAGAACTTCTACTATGGCAATTTCAGGTGCTCCAAACAGATGTTTTGCTTTTTTATTTTATGACGGGTTTCAGTTTGACCATAAAAAACGAAATTGGAAATAATTACAATACGCAAGCCAGTATCATTAACAGGATTGTACCTATTTGCATTGCTGTAGCCATATTTTGAGAGAATTTGTTTGAATCATATTTCCCGGCGGTTTTGGTTGCTTTGTAGGCACTTGATATACGGTTTATTCTGGTTTGTTCAGAATCTGAATTAAATGTTGTTCCGAACATTGTTGATTCAAGTCTTGAAATACGATTTTCTATAGGTTCTTGATTAAATGTTTTTTTGAAAATAGATTTTTCTACTGAAGCAAGGTTTACTTTTGAGGGATTTGGAGTTGAGGCATTATAAGAATCATAGTCGAATTCTGCTCCTTGATATTCATCTAATCTGTAATTTTTTCCCAGAGGAACAGCATTTTCGCTGAAATAATCATTTGAAGATTGTGCTATATTATTATCCATAAATGATTTTGGTTTTATTTTTGCTTGTAATCTGTCTACACGTGTTGCAAAAGGTTCAGTATCAAAAGTTTGACCGAGTGTTTGTTTTTCAAGGCTTGCAAGACGCGAATTTAAATCTTTTGTTTTAAATTCTTTTTTGAAAACTTGTTTTTCGAGTTCATTTATTGAAGGATAGTCAACATTTGCACCTGCCGGCGGAAGTTTTTCCTGAGCAAGTTTTTCTTCTTTATAACTATCTTGTTCATCGGCAAATGTATCTTCTTTCGGGGCAATTTCTTGACCTATTAAATCTGCTGCCATATCTTTTTTTAATGATGCCATTCTCTCTGAGATTGATTTGTTTGTCTTGCTTTGACCGTAAACACTTTCTTCAATTCTTGAAAGTCTGGAGGCATCATCAGCTGTTGTGTATGTAAAGCCGTAAAGAGAATTTTCTATATTATCTAAAAAACTTGAATTTGCACTTGCTGCAAAACCAATATTTATTGTTAGTAAAAATGAAATGATAAGAATAATTTTTTTCATAATGGCAACTCCTTAAAAATAGGATAAAGCCGGATATTGTTCAAAACTATTCTACAGACTCGGGATTTAAATTTATCGAAAAATCACAAAAAAATCGTAAGACTTTTGTCTTACGATTTTTTTATTATTAGAGAAAAGTATTAATTCTTCAATCTTTTTAAAGCTGCAAGTTCATCCTGAAAAGGTGAAAGATTGGTTAATTTGTCGATTATAGAAGGCATTTTTTCGCAAACATAATCTATTTCTTGTTCGGTTGTATATCTGCTTAATGAAAAACGTATACTTCCATGGATTGCTGTGAAAGGTACATTCATGGCACGCAGTACATGTGACGGTTCTAATGAACCTGATGTGCAGGCACTGCCTGAGCTTGCACAGATACCTAAATCGCTTAAATGTAATAAGATTAATTCGCCTTCTATGTATTCAAAACCAATGTTTGTAGTGTTTGGAACTCTATTTACAATACTTGCATTTAATCTCGCATTATAAACATTTTTTAAAATATTGGATTCTAATTTGTCGCGTAATCTTTTTACTTCAGTATTTTCAAATTTTAGCTGATCAACGGCAAGTTCTGCGGCTTTTGCCATACCGACAATATATGGAACATTTTCCGTTCCCGCGCGTCTTCCGCGTTCTTGATGTCCGCCGATGATTAAAGGTTTCAGAATTGTTTTTGAATTAACATAAAGTGCGCCGATTCCTTTTGGAGCGTGGAATTTATGACCTGAAATCCCAACTAAATCAGCACCCATAGCTTGAACATCAATAGGAATTTTGCCGGCGACTTGAACGGCATCAACAAAAAATTTGGTTTCTTTGTTTTTGCTTTTTATGATTTCAGAAATTTTTTCAATTGGGAAAATAACACCGGTTTCGTTGTTTGCATACATAATTGAAACGATTGCAGTGTCGTCATTTATGCTGCATTCAAGTTGTTCTAAATCAAGTTCTCCATTTGAATTTACGCCAATGTAATCAACTTTATAACCTTCTTTTTCAAGTGCTTGATATAAATTTAAAACACAGGGATGTTCAACTTTTGTTGTTATAACATGACGATTGTTTTTATTCATATTTAAAACACCGCGAATTGCCATATTCGCGCTTTCAGAACCACATGATGTGAATATAATTTCTTTTTCATTTTCAGCGTTAAAGAAATTTTTTATAACTCCTCTAGCTTCTTTTACTGCATGATTTGATTGTTTTGCAAAATCATAAATACTTGATGGGTTTGCATATTCATCTTTTAAATATGGCAGCATTACGTCTAATACTTGAGGATCTACTTTTGTTGTTGCGTTGTTATCTAAATATATTAAATTCATTTTATTGTACCTCTACTACTTCAATATTAGGGTCAACAGTTTCTTTCAGTGTAGTTTCGACAAATGCTTTAAGGGTCAGATGTGAATTTTTACAGCCGGAACATTTGCCTCTAAGTTTTACCATAACTTTGTCACCCTGAATATCAACTAAAGTAATATCACCTCCGTCTTTTTTCAATTCCAATGAAATCTGGTTTTCTATAATATTATTAATTTTAAGAATTTTTTGAGCCGGAGAGAGTGTTGATTCTTCTGATTCTTTTTTATAATAAGTATCTATTATATCTTGAATCGCGTTTTTACAGCGGCCGCATGCACCGCCGGCTTTTGTGTAATTTGTTATTTCTTCTACAGTTTTAAGTCCGTTTGTTTTAATGGCATCCCAAATCATATTTTCGGTTACCCCAAAACATGTACATACAATTTTGTCGGATGATTCTTTATTTTCGTTTCTTAAATCATCTAAATCTGTATAATCGTCCCAGTTTTTGAGAGCATCTTCAAGAGCCTCATAACCCATAACGGAACAGTGCATCTTTTCAGGAGGAAGACCGTCAAGTTGGTCTGCAATATCTTTGTTTGTAATCTTTTTAACATCTTCAATGCTTTTGCCAATAATCATTTCTGTTAAAATACTTGAACTTGCAACGGCAGAACCGCAGCCAAAAGTTTGAAATTTTGCATCGGTTACAATTCCGTTATTAATTTTTAAATATATTTTAAGCTGGTCTCCGCAGGCAAGAGAACCTGCTGTACCAACAGCATCAGCATTATCAATTTTCCCTACATTTCTGGGGTTTCTGTAATGATCTATAACTTTATCTGAATAATCCCACATGAATATTTTCTCCTTATTTTCTTTATTTTAACGCAAAAAAAACACAGCGAATATATTATTAATATAAAATTAATTATTTTCTGCTATAATATTTATATGAACTACATACCTTTATATAGAAAATATCGTCCTCAAAAGCTGGAAGAAGTCGTCGGACAGGAACATATTAAAAAAGCTTTAAAAAATGCTATAGAATTGGATAAAATTTCGCATGCTTATTTGTTTACGGGACCGCGCGGCACAGGAAAAACTTCAACTGCAAGAATTTTTGCTAAATCCTTAAATTGTAAACAAGGGCCTACAATTACACCTTGCGGAGTTTGTGAAAATTGTATTGATATTACAAATTCTACTCCTATGGATGTTATAGAAATCGATGCTGCAAGTAACAGAAAAGTCGAAGATGCACAAAATATTCTTGAAAAAGTTATGTATGCTCCTGTTAACAGCAGATTCAAAATCTATATTATAGATGAAGTTCATATGCTTTCAACTACTGCATTTAATGCTCTTTTGAAAACTCTTGAAGAACCGCCTAAAAACGTAATTTTTATTCTTGCAACAACAGAAGTTCATAAGGTTTTGGATACAATTAAGAGCCGTTGTCAAAGATTTGATTTCAAAAGAAT
This sequence comes from uncultured Candidatus Melainabacteria bacterium, assembly GCA_949915775.1. Taxonomy (GTDB): domain Bacteria; phylum Cyanobacteriota; class Vampirovibrionia; order Gastranaerophilales; family Gastranaerophilaceae; genus Stercorousia. Next base: position 14,551 of record CATLEG010000022.1, read on the forward strand.
TACAACAGATGACATAGTAAAACATTTAAGATTTATTGCAGATAGTGAAAAAATTAATATTACAGATGATGCATTGTTCACTATTGCTAAAAATTCAGCCGGCGGAATGCGTGACAGTATAGCACTTTTAGACCAATTGAGTGTTCTTGATGGCGAAAATGCGATTTCAACTGATGATATTAACAATCTTTTGGGACGATTATCTTTTGATACTTTAAATTCTCTTGCCGAAAAAATTGTAAATTCTAAGCCGCAGGAAGCAATTGAAGATTTGGAAAAAATATATAATTCCGGCAATGAGCCTGTTCAAATTTTGACAAATTTGATGGATTATTTGAAAAATCTTTTAATAGTAAAAAATTGCAGAAAAGAAATTGTATTTGAACTTACTCAGGCTAATGAAGCTCAATTGAAAGCGTTAAATGCGCAATGTGAAAATATCGAAACTCATCAAATAGTGTTTTTGATTGATAAATGTTCTGAATATATTAAAGAATTGAAACTTACCAATAATCCTCGTTTGTGGTTAGAAGTTGCGATTATTGATTTAGCAAATTTGACTGAAAATACAAAACTTGTTGAATTGCAAAACCGTTTAGCAAGACTTGAAGGCGGTGCTGCGTCGGTTCAAAATAATTATGGAAATGTATCAAAACCTGTAAATGTTGCGGTATTCAAAACAGCTCCAACGCCTGTTACAAAGCCGGAAGTTATGAAAGTTGATAAAGACGAGAAATCGGCTGGACTTGTCTCAAAAAGTTCACCGGGTGTGGACGAACAGTCGTCACGTCATCCTGAACTTGTTTCAGGATCTCAACCTGATAAATCGGATAACGATTTTTCTCCAATGCCGAAATCAAAACCTGTAGAGGGTGCGGATGTCTTAGCCGCTTGGGGACAGTTGTTAGAATTGATTGCAAGTCCTCCGACACGTGCTCTTTTAAAACAATGGGGCAATCCTGTTAAAATTACTGCGGAAGAAACTATTCTGACTATGAAAAGTGAAATCTTTTTAAATCAGGTTCAAACCGGTACAAAAAAACAGGCTATTGTTGATGCTGTAAATAATCTTTTTGGACAAACAGATTCCAATATTATAATAAGACTACCTCAAGCCGGTGATGATGCTGTCAGGCAAGTAACGGCGGCACCTGTAAAACCAAAAGAAAAACCTCAAGTAAAAGAAGTTGAACCGGTTATAGAACCGAAAGAAATAGAAGAAATTAAAGCTGAAGTCAAAAAAGAAACAAAACCTGTTGAAATATATTCTGACAACGTAAAAATGGTAATGGATTTGTTTGACGGGAAAATAATTGATTAGATTTTTGTTGTTTTGAATTTAAAAACTTCAAGATATTCGGATTCATAATCTTTTGGCAAACCGGCTTTAAGTTTTAATTGTTCAAAAAAGTCTTTTTTATCCGGTAATTGTTCCCAAACATCAGGCAAAAATACACCTCTATTATTTCCATCGCGAATTATAACGCCGTCTATTGCGGGAATTATTTCATCAAAAGTCGTTCTTACAGGTTTTGATAATAATGAAATAAAGATTTCTATTTTATTGTATTCATTTAATGTTAATGCCGGAAATCTCGGGTCAGAAAAAGCTGCTGCATGTGCATTTTTAATTAAATCTTGAATTAGCGGACGACTGGCTATAATTGAACCTATACAGCCGCGCAAAATTCCGTCTAGTTCAAGTGTTACAAAAGATGCACCGTTTTGTTCGAAAACACAATCATAATTAACAGGCTTATATACTCCTAACTGCAAACCTGATAAAATACTGTCCTTACAGACTTTTTTTGCAAAATCTGAATAATATTTTTTTATATAATCATTTTTCTCACCTTCATACAAAAACCAACTGCCATATCCCACAACGCGTGAAGAATCACCTGTAGATGATGCAGAGTTTGTAAGTCCGTTTCTAATTAATGAAAAACCTTTCTTTTTAGCAAATTCTACTAATCCGCAAATCCCTACAGCACCACAAGCTTGATCAATATCAAAGTCGCGGATATTATTTTCTTCAATCATTTTAGCTGTATAATTGTCAAGTTTTGAAGCTTCTTTTTCGGGATAAAAATGGCTTAAATCGCTGGAAATTATAAATGCCCCTTTATCATAAAACTTTTCAATTGTCTCAGCCAAATTTTTAAAATTTTCACAGCCATATAATACGGGTACGATTTTAGTATCTGGCAAATATTTTTTTATAATTGGCAACAGAACTTCAATAGAGTGTTCTTTTTCAAATGCAAGATTGTTTTTGCTGCAATCACAAAAAGTCTTTATTTCATCTGAAAGTTCCTGGTTTACTTCAATTTCCCCGAATGGTGTTTCAAAACTTTTATAATTACAAGTTACGCAGCCAAAAATCCGTTCATAGTGTGCCGGAGCGAATATAAAAACATTTTTGCAATCCCGATTTAAATGCTGAATTCCCTCAATGGTTAGTTTCCCGCTATATTTGTATCCTGCATGCGGTACTATTACTGCATTAGAAAAATATTTAGGATTAATTTTATAATTTTCTAAAAATTGATTTAACTCATCTTTGTTAGATGAGTAAAAAGTCCCTGCACAATATGATTGTTTTTTCATAAAATTATTATAAAATAAGTATGAAATTTTTAAATAGGATAGTAAGTTAATAAAATATCCGGATTAAAATTTTCAATATTATCAATTTTGAAATTAATGCTGTCGTTAATATTATTGATATTTCTATAATCAAAACAAGATTTAGAATTGTTGTCTCCGGTAATTTTTGGAGCAATAAAGTGATAAATTTTATCTGTAAACTTGAGTGCAGAACCGTTTAAATGTCCTCCGCTTTCGATTAATAGGCTTTTGATACCGAGTTCATAGGCTTTATTGAAAATAAATTCAAGGTCAAGTTTGTTGTTTATGACAGGAGTATCGAGATATTCCCCCGCCCTTGAGGGGAGGGGGTTAGGGGGTGGGTTTTCCCCGTTATAAAATACAAATATTTCGCCTGATTGGTAAATTTTTGCATTTGAAATTGTTTTTAATTCTCTATCCAGAATGATTTTTTTTCGATGTTCCATTGTCGGATTGTCGGCAAGAATAGTGGAAGATGTTGTCATTATTGCATCATAACGATTCCTGATTTTTTTAACTTCCGCACGTGCGCTTTCTGATGTAATCCATTTTGAAGAACCGTTTTGTGTTGCGATTTTTCCGTCAAGTGTTGCAGCTGTTTTTATTGCAATAAAAGGTTTATTCTGTGTCATATTTTTTATAAAAACTTCGTTAAGCTGGCGGCATTCTTTCTCAAGAACTCCTTCAATAACTTCAATTCCGGCATTTTTTAGTTTTTGAATACCGTTAACTTTTGGGTTAACGTCCCGCATTCCAATAACAACACGTTTTATGCCGCGTTCAATAATCAAATCCGTACAGGGCGGAGTTTTCCCATAATGAGAACAGGGTTCAAGATTGACAATTAAAGTCCCACCTTTTTCTTCGTCATTTTTGAGTTTCAAAAGTGCATCGCGTTCTGCATGATTTTCGCCATATTTTGCATGATAACCTGTTGAAATTTCGTTTCCGTTCTTATCAAGAACAACACAGCCGACAAGGGGGTTTGGTGATACTTTGCCTTCCCCTTTACTAGCCAATTGTATACATTTTTTCATTAGATTATCGTATTGCATATTTATATTGTATAATAAAGTTATGATAATTAAAAGCTGGATTGCTTCACATTCGTTCGCAATGACGCAATTCGGAAAGGAGAGAATATGGATTTAAGGTATATCGGTCACAGTGCATTTGAAATTAAATTAGCAAACAATTCAGTTTTAATAGATCCATACGTTAAAGTTAATCCTGATTATAACTGGCATGAATCTAATATTACGGATATATTTGTAACTCATGCCCATGGTGATCATCTCGGACAGGCAATAGAAATTGCAAAAGAAAAAGATGCAACAATTACTGCGATTGTTGAACTTGCTCAGTACTGTAAAGAACAAGGATGCAAGGTTAGATCAGTGAATTTTGGCGGCTGGATTAATTATGAATGGGGCAGAGTGGTGTTCGTACCAGCATATCATACAAGTGCGTTACCGGATGGCAGATACGCCGGAACGGCTGCCGGTATTATTATCGATGCGGAAAATGTAAGAGTTTATCATGCAGGTGATACTGCGCTAACCGGAGAAATGAAGACTATAAAAGAACTTTATAGACCAAATATTGCGCTTTTACCGATTGGCGGAAATTATACTATGGATGTTGAACATGCTGCTATTGCGGCTGATTGGATTGGTGCACAAACAGTTATTCCAATGCATTACAATACTTTCCCTGAAATTCAAGCGGATTTGGAAAAATTTGCACAATTACTGCAATTTAATAATTCAACTTGTGTTATTCTTGATCCGAAGAAAAATTAAAGTGCTACGCACGTAGCCCTGTCGAACAATATTGAACTAATTTCCCCTCTACCTCTGGGAGAGGGTAGAATCCTCAACGAGCTAGCGAGTTGTAAGAATTCGGGTGAGGGTGAAAAATGTATAATTAAACCCACCCTAGCCCTCCCTTGAAAAGGGAGGGAACAAGAACACGTCATGCTTTATTTCAGCATCTCAATTCACGTCATTGCGAGGAGCGAAGCGACGTGGCAATCCATTAATTAATAGGTTAACTAATCTCAAAAGAGACCCCTCTCCCTAACCCTCTCCCTAGGAGAGGGTGTAAAGTTACATCCGCTCTCCCGTAAGGGGCGAGGGAATGGGCTTTTTAACAAATCACAAAAAAAGACCGATATTATATCGGTCTTTTTATTTTATTATAATGAATTCATGTCTTATGCTTGAGCTGGTTTTTCTTCTGCCGGTTGTTCAACAGGAGCTGATTTACCACCGCTTAATAGATAACCTGCGATTAAACCTACTGCTGCTGCGATACCGCCATAGATTGCTGCTGCTTTACCTTTTCCTTCTTTAGGGAACATTTTTTTGATTTTGTCAAAAGCTGATTTCATTTCATCTTTACCTGCTAATTCTGTAATTTTAGCAGCTTTCTTTTCAGCAGCTTTTGCTACAGCATCATCATAGTCTTTTACGATTTTTGCTAAAGCTTCTTTACCTTCTTCTTTAGATGCATTTCTAAGAGCTTCAGCTTTAGCTGCTTTAACATCTGCATCAGCTTTCTCTAAAGCTTTAAATGCTTCAGAATCTTTTAAAGCTTCTTTTGCATCTTTAAGTTCTTTTTTAGTTGCATCAGAAAGTTTTTCTAATTTGTTATCTTCTTCTTTGCCTTCATTAATTTTTTCTAATAATTTAGTTTCGTAAGTTTCTGTTGCTGATTTTTGAGCAGTCATTGCTTCATGGTCATCTGCAAGAGTTTGTTTTTTTACTTCTGCTTCAAAAGCATTTTTAGCTTCTGCCTTTGGTTCATAAGTTTTACTGTTTAATGCTTTTACTTCTTTTTTAATTGTTTCAGCAGCTGTTTTCGCTTCGCCTTCAGCATCTTTAGTTGCTGTTGTAAAAGTATCCGGAGTCATTTCAAAAACTTTTTCTAAATTAGGTCTTGAACCGCCTAACCAATAACCTGCGCCTGCGCCTGCTGCGCTTAATACTACACCTGTACCTACGGCAGCACCTGTATTATGTTTTTGTTGAGGTTGTGCTGCATTGATTGCATCTACTGACATAAATTCTACCTTTCATTTTAAATTGATACACACTATTTGTATCTATATTAACACCAGAACAAAATTTTTATTGCTATTTTTTGCCAAAATATTAAGAAATGTTAATATAAATTTTTACCCACCCCCTATCCCCCTCCCCTAAAGGGAGGGGGAAGTTGTATTCGACTTACTTATTGCTTTTGATTTTTTAAGTAGTATCTTGATTTTGGAGGCGTATATGAATATTTTATTTGTTATTGACAGGGTGGAGTTAAAGTATTTTGAATTTAATAATCTTGTTACAAATTTTTGGATTATTAGAGAATTGTTAAGAAAAGGTAATAATGTTTGGATTACAACTATTGATAATCTCTCTTTAAAAGCCGGAATTCCATACACTGCTTGTTTTCAAACTTTTGAAAAAGATGAAAATATTTTTTATGACAAAACTAAATTTTCTTATAAAATCGAAGATTTTAATTTAGTAATGTTTAGACCTGATCCGCCTGTTGATATGGATTATATTAATGCAACTTACATATTTGATTTTGTTGATAGAGAAAAAACTCTTATTTTGAATGATACTAAAGCAATTAGAGATTTTAATGAAAAATTACATACTGTTAAATTTGCGCATCTTATGCCGGAAAATATTGTTACCTGTTCAAAATCTGATATTATGGAATTTTTAAACGAACATGAAGAAATTGTTTTAAAACCATTGAATGGCTGTTTCGGATCTGGTGTTATGACACTTAAAAAAGGTGATAAAAATACTGCTGTAATAATTAATACAATGACTAAAAATCAAACACAGTTAATTATGGTTCAAAAATATATAGATAAAGCTAAATTCGGAGATAAACGAGTTATGTTTCTCGGTGATGAAGTTTTAGATGTTTGTATTCAAAAACTTCCGTCAAATGATGATTTTAAATTTAACGATCACTGTGACAGTAATATTATAAAAGCATCATTAACACTTTCTGAAAAAGAAAAGTTTGCTCCTGTTGCTCATGAAATGAATAAACTTGGTTTGCCGCTTGTAGGTTTAGATGTTATAGATGAAAAAATTATTGAAATTAATGTTACAAGTCCTTGTTATTTCATCAAAGAAACGAATTTCCATCATGGTGTAGAATTAGAAAAGAAAATTACTGAATTTATTATTCATAGAAGTCAAAACTTCTCAAATAGGGCTCTTTCTCTAATGTCATAATATTTTCGTCAATGTATTCTTTGAATTCTTTAACTAAATATTCAAGATATTCTTTTGGATTAGAGTTTTCTTTTTTGGCATTTATAAGTAGTTGTAGTCTTTTTGAAACGACATCAAGTTTAGGTTTGTTTGGAAAATTATTGAATGGGTCGTTTAAAAATCCTCTATGATGAAAATTAGTATCTAAGTATTCTAAATTCAATTTACTTGTTGGAACTTCTAAAAGTCTTTGTGCATATGCCTTGCATAATTTCCCGAAAATTTTTGGGCCATGTTCTGTATTATCAACATCAAGCGCAGAGTATATATATGAAATAGGATTGTATTCAATATCATGGTATCTTGGACTAAAATCGAAACAAACCATTTCTTGACTGAGCGGGTCAACATGTAAGTTTTCTCCTCTGCGGTCAAAATCCATTCCTTTACTTTTTGCATCTTCAACTTGTGCAAGAACTTTTTTAAAAGGATGTTCAGTAAAATTATTTGCAACTAATCCTTTGACAGTATTTTTAACCTTAATACCTTCTTGTGTATCTCGATGCATAATTTTGAGAGGAATGCCCGGAATATATTTCATAATTTGAGTTCCAGAATCTAATTTTGCAACAACATGGTTTACTTTGTCATAATTATTTAATTTTTTGTCTAATTTATATTTGTATGAATATTTACTGGTTTTTGTCTCTCTTCTAATACAATATGCCGGATAATTTTCCATCTTATAAACTATTGCTTCGTGACCTTCTCCAAGAACAATATTACTTTTTAAAGCTTTTTGGCATTCTGAAATTATTCTTTGTTCGGACAAGTTCATTAAGTCTTTTGGAATTCTGCCGCTGAATGAGATTGTATCTTGGTTTAGTTGTTGAATGTTATAATGTCTGGATGCTTGTACCTGTTTATTATAACTGCTGATATTAAGTTGAGGATTAAATAATATTTTCATAATTGTAAGAAGTTTAAAAATAAAAATAGTTGCTCTATTGTTACAAAATGTTTACAAAATAATAATGCGGAACAACTAGTTCCGCATAGATAGTATATTTCCCAAGATTTTACATGAGAATGAAAAATCTTGAAAACAAATTTTTGCTATTTTAAAGTGTGATTTTTACAATTGTTAATATTTTAGCATTTGATACGTGAAAATACTTCAGTATTGACATCATCAAAAGTGTTTGTGTTGAAATATGCACATGATGCAACCATTGCAGCATTATCAGTACAATATTTCATAGGAGGCGCAAAAACTTTATAACCTTCTTTTTCAAGGTTAAATATTTTTTTGCGGATTTCTGAATTTGCCGCAACACCGCCTGCAATTACAACTTGTTTGTATCCTTTTTCTTCAAGTGCTTTTTTTAATTTTTTGAGAAGGGTTGAAGATACAGTTTCTTGAAAACTTGCACAAATATCGTTAACTATTGATGGCGAAAGTGCATTTTCCCCTCGCCCCTTGTGGGAGAGGGTAGAATTAGTTAATGAGTTTTGCGAATTTACTAATTCGGGTGAGGGGTCATTTAGTGATTTAACAAGACGTAAAACCGCTGTTTTAAGTCCGCTGAAACTGAAATTATATCCGTCCACTTTGCCCTCAGGCAGTTTGAATGCCTTTGGATTGCCCTCTTGAGCAAGCTTATCCAACTTTGGTCCACCCGGATATGGCAAACCTATAAGTCTTGCAACTTTATCATAAGCTTCACCGACAGCATCATCAATTGTTTCGCCTAAAATCTCTTGTTCCGAGTATGATTTTACGTCAATAATCTGAGTATGTCCGCCGCTTACCAGCAATGCCATAAATGGAGGTTTTAAATCGGTATCAAGATAGTTTCCGCAAAGATGTGCATTCAAATGGTTTACCCCGATAAACGGTTTGTCGTAAGTCAAAGCTAGGGTTTTTGCCGCATTCAATCCAACCAAAAGACATCCGACAAGCCCAGGCCCTACTGTTGCTGCAAACGCTGTTATATCTTCGGGTTCAATATTTACATTTTCTTTTGCTTGTTTAAAAGCTTCATCAATAACTATATTTATCGAATCTAAGTGTTCGCGAGCGGCAATTTCAGGGATTACACCGCCGAATTGAGCATGGGTTTTAATTTGAGATGCAACAACATTTGCAATAACTTCGCGTCCGTTTTTAACAATTGCACAGGCAGTTTCATCACAGCTTGATTCAATCGCCATTATATAATTATCGTTACCACTCTGAGGGCCGATTTCTACAGGTTCTTTTGAGAATAATTTATATTTAGTATTTTTCATGCTATTATTATAGTACAAAAAGACGTTAAGTCGATATGACTATAAAGATGTTAAGTTCAAATCGTAAATGAATTATCTTTACCGAAACGAACATAACGACTCAATGTCCTATCGTCCTAACGACTTAAAAATTTTTAAGGAAAAAAATGAAGTTTATAGATAAATCAAAAATAAGAGTAGTATCTGGTCGAGGCGGCAACGGAATGGTTGCGTGGCGCAGAGAAAAATATGTAGATAAAGGCGGCCCGGCAGGCGGTGACGGCGGCAGAGGCGGCGATGTTTATTTAGTTGCCGATGAAAATATGTCTACTCTTATGGACTTCAAACATAAATCTGTTTTTAAAGCTGAAGCAGGCGAAAACGGTGGTATAAAAAACATGCATGGTCGTTGCGCTAAAGATTTATACATTAAAGTTCCGGTAGGTACTGTTGTAAAAGATATTAAAACTTGTAATATTATTGCTGATTTAAAGACCGACGGACAGACTGTTATGGTTGCAAAAGGCGGCAGAGGCGGACGCGGCAATGCTAGATTTGCAACTGCTCAAAAACGTGCCCCGCAGTTTTGTGAACCCGGTGAACCGCCTATTGAGCGCGAACTCTTTTTAGAATTAAAACTTATTGCTGATGTTGGGTTGTTAGGTATGCCGAACGCAGGTAAATCTACTCTTATTAGCCGTATAAGCTCTGCTAAACCTAAAATTGCGGATTATCCTTTCACAACTTTAATTCCAAATTTAGGTGTTGTAAAAAAACGTTCTGGTGACGGTTATGTTGTTGCCGATATTCCCGGATTGATTGAAGGCGCCTCAGAAGGTGTCGGCTTGGGTCATGACTTTCTGCGCCATGTCGAAAGATGCCGCTTCCTTGTTCACTTAATTGACAGTACAGAAGAAAATCCGTTTGAAAATTACAAAAAAATTAATCTTGAACTTGAAAAACACTCAGAACATCTGGCTGGCTTATATCAGATTATCGCACTTAATAAGATTGATTCAATTAATGATGAATGCCGCGCGAAATTATTAAGTCAGTTTAAAGAGGTTTCAAATGATGTTTTTGAGATCTCTGCCGTAACTGGTGAAAATCTTGATAAACTCCTTGATTTTATGGGTGAAAAAGTTGATGAAATTCCAAAATCTGAAACTGAAATCGTTGTTGAAGAAGATTTAGGCGCATTCAACAATGATGACAGTAATTTTGAGATTTATAAAGCTGCAAAAGATGTTTATATAATTCAGGGCGGCAAAGTTGAACGTATTGCAAGTGTTACGGATGAACGGAATTCAGAACAGGTAATTCGTTTTCAAAATATTATGAAAGGTATGGGCGTTTTTGAAGAACTTTCCAAAATGGGTATCAAAGATGGCGATACAATCATAATCGGGCATCTTGAATTTGCATATTATCGAGATGAGATGTTTGGGTAGGTAACCCTGCCGGTAGATGTTGTACAGATTTTGTAGATTTTGGTGTAGATGTCGCACACAAAACATATTCCCTCGCCCTTTGAGGGAGAGGGTTAGGGTGAGGGGTTAATATAAAAGGGCAGTGCTCCACAATACCCTCTCTCGAATTGCTAGAATTCGCTTCCGCTCATAAAGCAATTCTACTCTCTCCCTAGGAGAGAGAAATATGTTTAGAACAAAATATTTAACATTTAACAAAAGATTAGTAGGTTGGGCTTT
>CATLEG010000023.1 GCA_949915775.1 uncultured Candidatus Melainabacteria bacterium
TATCTAATTTATTTAACCAATCTGTATACGGACATTTTCCATCGAATGTATAATAATATATTATTTCTTTTTCCATATTATTAATATTATAGGTTAAACCTACGAATAAATCAAGTGGCAAACTGTATTTTTTGCATTTTTGTCGAAAATATGATATATTATTTTTATGAAGTTAAATAAAAGATTTATTACATTAGGACTAATTATACTCGTGCTTTCAATAGCATTAAAACTTGTTTGGACCGGACTTAAACATATTAAAGTCGATGAATTTCATCCGGCGGCAGTAATTTTTGTTGTAGACTCTTCGGCATCAAATCAAAAGCGTTTGCCCGAACAGAAAAAAGTACTCAGACAAATTTGTAACCTTCTTGATCCTGAAGATCAAATTAAGATTTTAAGAGTTTCTGAAGATGCTTACCTTATTTATGAAGGTACGCCAATGAATGGAAGTACTATTACAAAATCAATGGATGCCTTTACAAAATATGACGAAAAAGATTATGGTACAGCTTATGGTATCGGGTTGAAAAAAGCATTTTCTCATGCTCTGACAATGAAAAAAGAAGGATATATTCCATCTGTAGTTGTTATTGGAGATTTAGAAAACGAAGGTGCTGTTGAAAAACAAATTAACTGGAAGACATTACCTGATAATGTTTCAAATGTAAAAAAATATGCACCGGAAATTTCTATGATGTTTTTGGATGCTCATCCGGCGAAACTTGATCAGGTCAAAGAAACTTTAACTCCTGTTCTTGGGGAAGATAAACTTATCGTTTCTCCGGAACAAAATATCGACAAATCTATCAGAAGATTTTTGCATGCTTTAGGAAGATAAAAATTAAAGGGAAAGAAAATGACTATTATAATTACAACATCTCAAGGTGAAAAAGTTTTTAATAAAGATGTAATTAATATCGGCACAAATCCTAATTGCGATATTATTTTAAATCTGGATTATGATATTATGCTTACTTTGCAGTATTCAGAAGGCAAATGTATTGTAACAAATAATTTTCAGAGTGATAAGGTTCTCTTTAAAGGCCAGCCGGTAAAAAGAGTTGAGGTAAGCAGAGTTTGCAAATTAATGTTTGCACAATCTGACGAATTTGTGAGTATAAAAGTTACTGCTGTACAAACTGTCAAAACAGTTACCTCAATCGGTAGAGAAGATTTGACAGAAGAAGATATAAAAGGTTTGTATGGAAAAGATGTTAATGCGGTTACCAAAGTTAAACTTGAAAAACAAAAAGAAGATTTAGAAAATGTTCGAGTTTCTATAACAAAACAGGTTGCATTTCATATAAACGATTTAAAACAAAAGTTATCAAATAATGCAAAAACAAGTATATTCCTACATATTGCAATGTTTTTCAGTTCTATGATTTGTGCTTTTGGTGTGTCAAATTATTTGATGGGATTGAATATTAAAGAATCTGCAAGTTTTTTACATTTACCTACAAATATAAAAGTTTGGGCAATTTATACAATATTAATTTATGGAATTTGTTTACTTTTAAAACAAGGAGTGTATCTTTATTTGCAAAGTAATGTCCAGAAAGATGTATCAAAATCTGCTAAAATAGGACAAAGTTTTATGCTTGTATTTTCATTAATCTTTGTGCTTGCAGTTTATGTAGTTAATCTTGTTTATTATATGAACCTGAATGATTTTATGACATTTGCGATATTTATATCTTTCTTTTTCTCAGGTATAATGGCAGTTCTTGCTATATCTTGCGGATATTTTAAATGTAATGATACTGAGTGGAATGTTTTGCTCAATAAGTACGAGTACAGAGAAGATTTTGAAAGTGTTATTAAATCTTACAGACAGTGGATTGAAAGATATATTAATAGTTTAAGCAATTCAAAAATTCAGTATATAAAAGATAAGATGTTCAATTTGCAGTTGAAATCTGTAGGAGAAATTATTGTTGGTATATTAACCGCACCTTTCCTTGCTTATGGTGTCTCAAACACTTTGGCAATGTGTTTTCCGGAAGCTGCTGGATGGATAAGAATTTCCGGTTTGAGAATAAGTCCTGTCTTTTTGACTTTGGCAACATTTTTGATTATATTTGCGTTTTTCTCTTTTGTAAACGCATTTTTCTGTACTAAAAAAATTCAAGGCTCACAAGTAATAAAACAAGATGGTTTTTCAGATTATCAGCATCATGGCGTAACTATTTACGGACTTGAAGGTGTAAGACGAATTAACAGCGATAAAACACGTTCTTTAACTATTGCCTGTGCAATTATTTTTATAGAATTTGCTATGAATATATCATATTTTATGACTGAAATCGGCGGTGATATGCAGGGAATGTTTTTAAGCTTGGTTGCTGCACTTGTCCCGACTGCACTTTTGATTGCAGAAACAATGATGCTAAGCCAAACTAAATTCGATATTTATGCATGTGATGAGTTATTGGCGAAACTAGATAAAGATTAATTATGAATATTTTAAAAGTATTATTTGTAATATCATTTTTTATTTTAACTTTGTTCACGATTAAATTACATCCGGAAATTCATCAGCCAATGTTGATTGAAGATGAAAATTTCGAATTGGTTAGAATCAGTGATACGATTCCTACTGAGAATATTCCTATGACATCGGCTAAAAATCCGACAGAAAATCAACAAAAATATATTCAACAAATAGACCAGCCGGTTACTCAAAAAGTTCAAATAACTCAAACATCACCGCAGAAAATTAATCAGCAAATAGAACTTCCTCAAAGACAAGAAAAAGTTGTACAGGTTGTTCAACCGCCAAAGACAACTCACAAAATAAATTCGCCGGCTAATGAAAAAACACAAATTGAGATTTTACAAGATTTATTAAATACAGATATTGAAGATACAAAAAAATTAGAAGAAAATGCAAAAAAACTTGCGCAAACAATGCAAAATCCGCCACAACAAGTTCAAAAACCTGTTCAAAAGCAAGTTTCAACTCACAAAAATCCATACATGACAGAACAAGAAGAAATTATCGCATGGAATAAATGGCGAAGTAATTTGCAAAATCAGATTATGCGTGATTCAAATATTGATTATGCGCCGCTTGGAACTTTGTTTACATTTACATTTGTTGTTGATAAGTTTGGAAATGTATCGAATATAAAAGTTGAATGTTCAAATCCGAATTTCATGGATATTGCCAGAAACAATGTAAAACCTGCAATTTCGAGACTTCAACGCAAACCTATATTAAATTTTCCAATGGGAACGCAAAGAACAACAACTGTTGTTGTCGGCTCTTTTTTAATAGGTACACAAGAGAGATTTTCGTCACCTGACGATTATGCAGATTTTGAAAGGGTGGTGCACTAATGAACAAAATTATTGTAATATCGCTTGTTGTAATTGCCTTATTTATTGCTGCAACTGTAATTACTGCTGCTTTAAAACCGCAATTACATAAAACTGTTCAATTTGAACAAATAATTTATAAATTTAGGAGTAAATAATGGGATTAAAAATTTTTTGTGGCATATTACTGATAATTTTAGAAACACCGTTTTATTTTAAAATTAGGCATGAATACGATATTATAAGACAGACTGCAATTGCAATTATAATGGGATTGATAATTCCGGCGATAGTATATGGAGTTTATCTTATTGGAAATTTTGTGTTAAGATGGTCTTATGTACATATGTAGTGAATGTAATGCGAAATATAAATTGAAACCGGATTATTGCGAATGCGGAAATGATAGTTTTGAATTTCTGGAAGATGCACCAGTTAAAAAAACTCTTACTCTTGAACAAAAATCAGAAATTGTATCAAAAGTATTTTTTGCAATATGTATTATTTTGTCGATTGTAGTATGGTTAATTCCTGTAAATACAAAGGAAAAACCCGTACAGAAACAGGTAAATACTTTTAAAACAGCCATTCCGGATATTGACAAATTTTGGAATGACACACCTGCTTATCAACCGCAAGTCCCTGAAAATAAAGTTGTTGAACCTGAAAATAATAATATAATTTCTAAAATATTTAAAAATACTGAACAAAACCCACAGCCGGTTCAAAAAACTGAAAATAAGTCAACAATACAAATATTTAAACCTGTTCAACAAACAAACACTGCAAAAAAACAAGAACAGCCTAAGATTCCGGATAAAACATTACAAGCTGCTAACAGTTCAGTTAATAATTCATCTAAACCGGTTCAACAGCAAAAGCCTAAAGTTGAACAAAAAACCGTTCAACAAACCAATCCGCCTAAAACATTGCCGAAATATAATCCAAATAGTTCTGCAATGATTGATTATAAAACAAAATTAAGAGCTCAATTATTTTCAAAATTTGCAGTAGGCAGCGTGCAAGGTTCGGGTTCGTGTTCAATAAGTTTTTCTGTTGATAAAAGCGGAAAACTTATAAATAGAAAGTTTGTGCAAGAATCTGATAACAAAAGTTTGAATGACACAGTTTATTATATGTTGATGAGCGTACCATATTTTACAGCTCCACCTGCCGGTTACAATGGCGAAACTATTCATATGAATTTTAAAATGAATAATGGCAGTTACGAAATTTCAATTTATTAACTTTTTTGCGGTTTTTTCTTGGTTTTACCATTATTTTTGCGCGCAGGTTTTGGTGTTGAATATGATGATTGAATACGTTTTACGCTATATACATCAGGAATTGCCTGAATACTTAAAATAACTTTTTTCAATGTATCAATATTATCAAGTTCTATTCCAAGTTCAATAATACCGATTTTACCGCTTTTTGATTTAACATTTGCATAATTAATGTTTGTATTATTATCAGAAACTGCTGCAATAATATCTTTTAAAAGCCCAAGTTTTTCACATGTTTCTACTCGAATTGAAGTATTGTAGGTTTTATGAACGTTATCACCGGACCATTTAATATCCATAAGCCTTTCCGGTTCAATGTGATCAAGTGATTGACAATCTATTCTATGAACAGTAACCCCTTTTGCACGTGTTACAACCCCAACAATAGGTTCTCCGGGAATTGGAGAACAGCATTTGGCTATTGAATATAACATTCCTTCCAATCCCACAATATCTTTTTCTGATTTTTTGTGAGTTGAGGCATGAAATTCCGGTGTTCTTGTGCTTTCCGGCTTTTTAAGCTTGTTAACAATCTTATTTAAAGTTGTTTCGCCATACCCTAAAGCTGCAAACAAATCTTCAGCAGAAAGATAGTTCATTTGTTTTGCAACTTTATCAAACTCACCGGATTTAGAATATTCATCGAAAACTGCTTTTGTCAGTTCGTGTTCAAGATTTGAACGTCCGACTTCAATATGTTCTTCGCGGTTATTTTTCTTAAACCACTGTTTAATTTTCGAAGCAGCTTGCTTTGTTACGACAAAATTCAACCAATCTAAACGCGGAGCCGGAGTTTTGGAGGTTAAAATCTCAACTATGTCGCCGTTATGAAGTTTAGTATCAAGTTGTGCAATTCTGCCGTTAACAAGAGCACCAACCGTTTTATTCCCAACTTCTGAGTGAATTCTGTAAGCAAAGTCTACAGGTGTTGCATTAACAGGTAAATCGAAAACATCACCATTTGGTGTGAATGCAAAAACTTGATCTGAAAATAAGTCAAGTTTTACAGAATTTACATAGTCTTCAGCAGAAGTTTCTTCTTTGTTATATTCAACAAGTTTTCTCATCCATGAGAATTGAATATCAGTTGGATTATTAGCTTTTTGTGAACCTTTTTCTTTATATCTCCAATGAGCTGCAACCCCGTATTCTGCAATTTCGTGCATTTCCCATGTTCTAATTTGTACTTCCAGCGGTTTTGAACGCGGCCCGATAACAGATGTGTGTAAGGATTGATACATATTTCCTTTTGGCATTGCGATATAATCCTTAAATCTGCCAGGAATTGGTTTAAATTGAGAATGAATAAGCCCCAAAACTTCATAACATTCTTTTTCACTGTCAACAATTACACGCACTGCTGTAATATCATACAAATCATGAAATGCGATATTTAATCGCTTCATTTTGCTGTAAATACTGTAATAATGCTTTGCACGGCCTGTAATTTGTGCATTTATACCGCTTTTTTTGACATCTTGAGAAATTTTTTCAATCAAGAGTTTTACGGTAGCTTCGCGTTCAATTTTTTTCTGTGCGACTAATTGAGCTATTTCAAAATATTTATCAGGTTCTAAATATCTTAAAGATAAATCTTCTAATTCCGCCTTAATTCTTCCAATACCGAGACGATTAGCTAAAGGTGCAAATATATCAAGAGTTTCACGTGCAATTTTCTGCTGTTTATTTGCAGCCATAAAGTTTAATGTGCGCATATTGTGAAGTCTGTCTGCAAGTTTTAAAAAAACAATTCTTATATCGCTTGCCATTGCAATAAATAAGCGTCTAAAATTCTCAGCCTGACGTTCTTCTTTTGATTTAAATTGTAATTTACCAAGTTTAGTAACGCCTTGAACAAGAGTTAATACATCTTTTCCAAACAATTTTTCAATTTCTTCAGGCTGAGTATCAGTATCTTCCAAAATGTCATGAAGAAATGCTGCCATTAAAGTATGGTTATCAACTTTTAAGCCGACGAGAATTTTTGCAACTTCCACAGGATGAATAATATATGGCTCTTCTGAGATTCTGTATTGGCCATCATGCAAACGTTTAGCAAACAAGTATGCTTTTTCAATTTCTTCAATCTCTTTAGCGTCTCTTCCTTGTGCAATTAATTCATTTTTTATATCATCAAAAAGCGGTTTTTCTGTCATGATATAATTATCATACACTTTTTTTGAAAAATTTCAAGCAAAAATTTTTAAACAAGGATACAATTATGCTAAAAACTACAAAAGACGGACTTCTGATTAATTTAAAAATTTCGCCGAATGCATCAAAAAATGCAATAATAAAAGATGGTGAAATTCTTAAAATAAAAGTTACAGCGCAGCCTATTGACGGGAAAGCCAACAAAGCTTTGATTGAATTTTTATCAAAAAGATTTAAAGTTCCAAAGACATATTTTGAAATTATAAGAGGTGAAACTTCTAAAGAAAAATGTGTTTTAATAAAAAATATTGATGATACAAAAGTTAACGAAATTAAACAAATTATTCAAGACTGCTAAAAATCTGCAAAGATGTAACTTCTTTTAACAGCGGAAAATCTTCTATCTTATGAGTTTTTACAAAATCAACGGCTTCACATCTCGCCATTTCTAAGATTTTGGCATCTCTAACTATATCTGAAATTATCAAATCCGGCAAACCGCTCTGTCTGGTTCCCAAAAATTCCCCAGGTCCTCGAAGCTGCAAGTCTTTTTCTGCAATTACAAATCCGTCATTTGTCTGAGTCATAATATTTAATCTTTCACGAGTTTCTTGAGATTTTGAAGAGGTTTGCAATATACAATAAGACTGTAGATCGCTTCTGCCTACACGTCCTCTAAGCTGATGAAGCTGTGATAAGCCAAAACGTTCAGCATTTTCGATAAGCATTACTGTTGCATTAGGAACATCTACTCCAACCTCAACTACAGTTGTAGATACAAGTATGTCATATTTTTTATTTTTAAAATCATCCATAACCTGTTCTTTTTCATCATTTTTTAATTTTCCGTGTAAAAGACCGATTTTAAATTGAGGAAATATTTCTGTCTGAAGTTTTTCTGCTTCTATAGTTGCCGCTTTTGCAGACAGAGTCTCACTTTCTTCAATTAATGGATAAACAACATATGCTTGACGCCCATCATTTATTTCTTTTTCAATAAGCTCATAAACGCCTCTGTGAGAGGTTACAAGACTCGTTTTAATAGGTTTTCTGCCTTTTGGAAGTTCATCTATTACTGTTAAATCTAAATCACCATGAACTGTCAATGCTAATGTTCTTGGGATTGGTGTTGCTGTCATAGTAAGCATTTGAGGATTTTGTGACTTTCTCTTTAATACATTTCGCTGCTTTACACCAAATCTGTGTTGTTCATCTACAACAATTGCACCAAGATTATTAAACTCGACATCATCTTGAATTAAAGCATGTGTACCTACTGCGACATTCATTTGTCCGTTTCTTAAATCTGTTCTGAATTTTTCTCGAACTTTTTTACCCTGACTACCTAAAAATAATCCGACACTTAAACCTAAAGGAGTTAACCATTTTTGCATATTATTATAATGCTGTTGGGCTAGAATTTCTGTAGGAGCCATAATAGCACCCTGATAACCGTTTTCGACAGCAGCAAGAAGCATTATCGCTGCTACAACAGTCTTACCGCTGCCTACATCACCTTGTAAAAGTCTTGCCATAGGAATATTGGAGTTTAAATCATTTAAAATCTCATTAACTGCTCTTTTTTGGCCTCCGGTTAATTCAAATGGCAGACTATTTATAAATTTGTATACTAAACCTTTTTCTTTAACCTTTAGTGCCAACGAAGAATGATTTGAAGAATTGGCTTCTCTTAGTCTTACAAGTTTTAGTTGGATTAAAAACAGTTCTTCAAAGATAAGAGAAAATCTAGCCTGTTCTAAAAGCTCTACAGTTTCAGGAAAATGAATTTGTTCAACGGCAATTTTTTTATCTAAAATGCCGTATTTTTCTCTTATAAAATCAGGAAGAACATTTTGAATACTGTTTTTATATACCTGAACTGCATTAAATATTGCCCTTCTTAAAACTTTTATGCTTAAATCCTCGCAAACTGTATAAACTGGTACAATTCTTGCTAAATTAAGATTGGAATTTTTATCTTCTAAAAATTCACCTGTCATAATAGAATAAGTCGGTTTATCGAATGTTAATCTGTGGTCAAAATTGTTTAATTTTACTTTTCCCGAAACCATTATGCCTGCATTTTTCGGAAATTGCGCCTTAACTCTTTCCAGCATAAAACGATTTGATTTCGCTTGAAAGAAACTTAAATCCATACAGCCGCTTTCATCTGCGATAGTAACTTTAACTACAGACAGTTTATTTTTAGTATTAAATGCGGAAACTGATTTTATATATCCGAAAACTGTTGTGTTTTCACCTTCTTTTAGATGTCTGATAAGTATTCTTGCAGAATAATCAATATGTTTTTTAGGAAAATACATTATCAAATCTTGAGCTGTGTATATTCCAAGTTTGTTCAACTTATATGCAATTTTAGGACCGACACCTTTCATATACATTACATCAGTTTCGCTAGCCGGTTTGAATACATTCTTTGAAATTTCAGGTTCTTCTTTTTGTGAAGATTCTGATTTTATAACTTTTATCAATCTATCGATACTTTTTCTGCGTTCATTTATATTTGCAAACGGATAATGTTCAAAAACCTCAATAAGTACAGCCCATTTCGGATTTTTTTTTGATAATTTATAATATTTTTTAGCTTCATTTTTAATAAAACTTGAAAAAGTTTGAGTTTTACCATGAATATCAATGTATTTATGCTCAATTTCAATTTCTATTGCTTTTTTTAATTGCTCAATATTATCAATCATAGAATTTATTTTAAAACAAACATAAAATCTGTTAAATTTTATTAACAATTTGCAGTTCAAATGTTTTCCACATAAAATTATGTTGAGGTAGATATGGAAAATTTAACAGTAGCAATTGGCTCAGATCATGGCGGATTTGAATATAAAAATGCCATAATTGAACATTTAAAGTCAAAAAATATTAAATGTATAGATGTCGGAACTTATACAAAAGAGTCTTGTGATTATCCAAAAATTGCAAGAGAAGTTTGTCAAAAAGTTCTTTCAAATGAAGCATCAAAAGGTATTTTAATTTGCGGAACAGGCATTGGAATGTCTATTGTTGCAAATAAAATAAAAGGGATTAGAGCAGCATTATGCGGAGATACTTTTTCTGCCAAAGCTTGCAGAGCTCATAATAATGCAAATGTTCTTTGTCTTGGACAACGTGTAATCGGTGAACAATTAGCACTTGATATTGTTGATATCTGGTTAAAAAGTGAATTTGAAGGCGGCAGACATCAACGCAGAGTAGATATGATAGAATAAGGAAATAATATGGAAACAGATTCAAAAACATTAGCCTGTGTAATTGCAGGAGCACTTGATGATAAATTAGGTAAAGACATTACAATATTGAACATAAGTCACGTTTCATCTCTTGCTGATTATTTTGTAATTGTAACCGGTGATTCTACACCGCAGGTAAAAGCATTAATGAACAATACAAGAGAAAAAATAAAAGAACATTTTAACAGACTTCCCATCCGTTCGGAAAATGATGCCAAAAACCGTTGGAATCTTCTTGATTACGGTGATGTTGTTGTTCATATTCTGCATAAAGAAGATAGAGAAACTTATGCAATAGAAAAATTTTGGAATAATGCTTTCAGCGTTCCCGAAAGTGAATGGAAAGAAATATCAAAAGACTATAAAGAATTTTAAGTTTACATATTGCAAAATCTTAAAAATAGTGTAGAATAGTTATATGAGAGAGTATTTTAAAGAAAAAGTCAAAAATCTTGTTGCGTTAAGATCAAACTTGTTTACTTGCGTAATTGTACTGACAAGTGGTATTGTTGGACTTTTTTTCGTTAATGAAACTGCGGCAAAACTTTTACCATTTATACTTATCGGTATATATTTTGACTTAGTTTTTTTAATAAATTTACTTTCAGTTAACAAAGATATTGATAAATACATTGAGGAGATAAAATAATGGATATATACGAAATTTTATCATATTGTGCTTTAGGAATACTGGTTATAGCTTTTACTTATGTATTTGGCAGCATGTATTTGGGTTTGAAAAAGGATGTACCTCAAGTTAAGGATAATAAATAATGAATAGAGACAAAATTAATAATCAGATTAATGAATTGGTTTTAGCGATGGCTAAAGATCCGCAAAATATAGATAATTACCACAGATTATCAGAACTTTATCTTCAATTGGAAGATTACGATAAAGTTATGTCGGTTTTAGAAAGCCTTTTGACTATCAAACCTGATGATGTACAAGCACTTGTTGGTATGGGTACTATGTGGTTTTATGAAAAAGATTTTAGAAAATCACTTTCTTATTACAACAGAGCTCTTGAAATTAATCCGAAAAATTTCTTAATCTATTATAATATTGGAAATGTTTTTGCTGAATGGAAAAATTTCCCAAAAGCTTTATTTTACTACAACAGGGCTATTGATTTAAATTCAACAAATCCTGAAATTTATAATGCAATTGCTTTATTATATCAGGATAATGAAGATTATATCGAATCAAAAGCATACTACGAAAAAGCTTTATCACTTGATCCGGAAAACCTTACGGCATTGATTGATATGGGTAATGTTTGCTTTAAACTTTTTGATTACGAAACCGCTCTTGAGTTGTACAAAAAAGTTTTTGTATTGAATCCTGATAACAAAATTGTAGCAATCTGTATCGGTAATACTTTAACATTAATGAGAGAACGTGAAAAAGCTTATAACTATTTTGAAAAAGCTTTAACTATGGAAGGTGACAATTATAAAGCATATATTTGTTATGCAATTGCTCTTTCTGAATTCGGTGAATATGATATGGCTGTTGAAATGTATAAAAAAGCTGAGCAAATTATGCCTAAAGAAATTGATGCTCAAATTCTTAGAGCAAATTTATATACAAACTTCAACTTCTTAGATTTAGCAACTGATTTGTATAAAGAATGTTTGAGAATTAAGCCTAACAGCCCTCAAACTTATATGCTTCTCGGAAACGCGCATTATTTGAAAGGTGAAATTGAAGATGCTATAAGTTCATATAGAGCTTCAATTAATCTTGCTCCGGAAAATGATGAATATAGGCTTGTTTATACTCAAGTTTTGGATGAATACATTGACAACAAACGGAGTGCATAATGAGAGAAGAACCGTTTTTGATTGAAAAAATTGTAGCTGCACTTTCTTATTTAACAATGGGAATGGCAGGATTTATATGGCTTTTAATTTCTTTGTTTACAAAAGCCCGTTTAAAATCGTTTTTACAATATCACATTTTTCAATCAATTTTTTTATCGCTCGCATTTGTCGTTTTGTCAATATTTATAGGATGGGTTTCAAATATCCTGAGTTTTATTCCGATAATAAACAAAATCGTTGCGCAAATAACATTTTTGTTAAATATGCCGGTGTTATTTAATTATTCATTAATTCAATCTGTAATTTATATATTTTTATATTATCTGGCAATAACATCATTAATGGGAAAATACAGTTATATTCCATGGATTTCAGATATAATCGGACAAAATATTTGCAGAAGATAAAATTTTTTTAAATAAAAAAAGCTCTCTAAAATAGAGAGCTTTTTTGTTATGGTTAGAATTCTTAAACTAATTCAACTACTTTTTGTGCATTTCTAGATGCGATTTCAACAAGACTTTTTGCAGTTGCCATCATAGACAATGTTGAATCCATTTTGTTAATGCAAGAACCGCATCCGATAGCTGAAGCACCTGCTGCAAATGCAAATGGTGCAGTTGTTGTATTGATTGCAGTAGCTGTCATTATCGGTAAATCGATGTTTCTAGAAAGTTCGATTGTGTTAGAAAGTGTTAATTCTGCTCTTTCCATTAAACCTCTAACGCCGTCAGCTTGAGAATCAGATGAATAATGACCTTCAGTTTGAATTAAATCAATGCACATAGTTTCTAATTTTCTAGCTAATTCGATTTGATCTGCAATTGCCAATTCACCGGGAATTGTAACTGAGAAGAATGTTCTTGTATCCCCTAACATTTCAAGAGTTTCGCTAACAAGAGAAACAACTTGTTCTGCTGAGAAAGACATTCCTTTTTTGTAAAGAACATCAAAGTTTCCAAGTTCAATAGCATCAGCCCCTAATTCAACAGCTTTAACCAATTCTGAAGGATTGATTGAAGATACGAAAATAGGCATATCAGTCATTTCTCTGATTTCAGAAATAATTTCAGGTTTTGCACAGATATCAACTGCTGAAGCACCTGCTGTTTCAGCTGATGTAACTACTTTTTTAATGTTTTCAATATCAAAGTTATCAATACCTGCAATAACTTTAACTGCTCTTTTTTCTGTCAAATGTTGTTTGAATAATTCAATTCTGCTCATAATAAATTTCCTTTCATTAATATAAAGTTTTTTCTGAATTATACATTAAAATTGTAATAATTACAATAACTAATCCTAAAAAATTTTTTTAGGGTAATGAATAAACTTAAAAATAAAGGATAATAGTAAAAAAAGGGAGTAATATGACAAGACGTATTTTTTTATTTATTACATATATTTTCTTAAGTATAATACCGGTTTCGGCACAAAATTACAGTGCAGATGAAATTGTAAATATAAACGTTTATGAAAAAATTAATCCGGCAATTGTTGCAATAGATGCAAATCTTGAAGATGGATTTTCTGCCGGTACCGGCTGTATTGTCAGAAAAGACGGAGTAATACTTACAGGTTCGCATGTTATTGACGGTGCCAAAAATATTGAAGTTACAACCTCAGACGGAAAAGTTTACAAAGCTTCAATTCTTGCCAAAATGGGAAAAAACAAAGATTTAGCTCTTTTAAAAATTACACCGAAACAGATTCTGAAAACAATCTCATTTGGAGATTCTGAAACAGTAAAAGTAGGTCAGAAGGTTCTAGCAATAGGCAATCCGTTTGGATTTGCGGGAACGCTTACGTCTGGTATCGTTTCACGTATTGATTATACAAAAGGCCGAATTCAAACTGATGCTGCAATTAATCCCGGCTGTTCTGGCGGACCGTTATTAAACTCTCAAGGTGAAGTAATCGGGATTTCACAATCTATTTATAATCCTGATAATAATATTTCAAATATCGGTATAGGATTTGCAATTCCTATTAATGAAGCGAAAAAATTTATCCAAACTGCAAATATAGATAATCTCACAAACAAAAATCGTTTTGCATCTAAATAGTATGGGACTTATATACAAGTTTACACTGAACAAGTTCCAATTCGTCATGCTGAACTCGTTTCAGCATCTCATGTCTTTGAGACCCTGAAACCACTCCAAGAGGACCCATTTTCCACAAAATCAATAGATTTTGGGAAAAGGAGGCAAGTTCATGGTGACGTATAGAGGTGATTTTAGTGTAAACTTGTATATAAGTCTCAATAGTATTTATTATAATTTTATGTTATAAATATTTTATGATAGAGTTTTTGGGATTATGTGTCCAAAATTTAATAAAAAGCATTAAATATTTATTTCAGGTAAGATTTTCTGCGGTTTTAGCTCAAGCTGCGGCTATTAGTTATGATTCTCTGCCAATATCGTTGATAATTGCATTTATTGCGGCTGCAGTAATTGCGATTCAGGTTTCGAAACAGTTTTTGATGAGCGGGGCTGAAACCTATATTGGCGGAACTATTGCAATTGTAATGATAAGAGAGATTGCTCCGGGGTTTGTTGCACTGGCAATCGGAGCAAGGGCCGGAACTGCGATTTCTGCAGAAATCGCCAATATGCAAGTTACAAGTCAGGTAGATGCAATGAAAACTTTAAAAGTTGACCCTGTCGGTTATTATTTTACACCGAGAATTTTAGCTTCTGCAATTACTGTACCTATGGTTGTTTTACTTGCGGAATTTGTAGGAATTGCTGGCGGCATGCTGGTTTCTCAAGCAACGATTGATTTACATCCCGCAAGATATATGAATTCTGCTTGGCTTTGGATTTCTACACGCGATATTTATATCAGCTTATTAAAAGCTTCTATATTTGGTGCACTTATAGCATTAGTCTGCGCAACACAAGGTTACAAGACAAAAGGCGGAGCTAAAGAAGTTGGTATTTCAACCACTCAGGCTGCCATTTTGTCTACTGTATATATGTTAGTTGCAGATTTTTTGATTAACCTTGTATTTTATATTATTTAGAGTTTAGTATTTTTACATTTTTTTGTTCAACGACAAATGAAGTTCCTTTACCATCAGCATCAGGAATATAGGTTATCGGAACAAGAACTTTTTTCCCGCAGACATCAACAGTCCACTGCTCTTTCCAAGGGGTGCTGACATATCTTTTATTACCTTCAATTCTGCCATATTGCGGAGCTTCCAAAAGCTCTGTATCAACAATAGAATAAGCTTCACATTTTTTATCTTGAACAGCCATATAAGCAGAAGAAAATACTGTCATTAGTGAATCTCTTTGCAAAACTGCATCTGCAATTGAAGTTCCAGGTAATCTATTAGCGGCATTACATAAAGTTCCAACCATTAATAAAGTAATTAAAATCCAATATCTTTTTAACATATAAACCTCCGAATAAATTATAAAATAAAATTATAAATTAGGCAATTTTCTTACACAAAAATACTTTATATATAAGTAGGTGAATTGTGTCTATAAATAGTGTTTCATTCAATAGTCCTCAATATCATAAAAAAGACAAGTTAGAAGATAATTTAAATCCAGTTGAAAAAACGCTTGTCAATAGTGTTGCGCCCGCAAGACGCATTATTGGACTGCCTGATATGATAAAACAGGGTGATGCAATTGCCGCTGCCGGACTTGCCGCTTTGACTATAGTTAGTTTACCGGAAGATTGTAGAGATATTAAAGCTGCGTATGACCATTCAGCCTGTGCTTTAAGAAAAAGAAGACTGCCGCAAGCATATAATTATAAAAAATATCAGCATGATTTCTCATTTTTTAGGGGAACACTTTTACATGAAGGAATGAAAAGAATTAAATCTGAAGGCGGGAAAAGATTTGTAGATAAACTTTATAGGGCGGATAAAACTATCTATAACACAAAATTTGGCAAATGGTTAAAAAAACTTATCGGTATTGAAGATGGAAAATTTGTTAAATCAAAAATAAAAAATCTTTACGGAAAAGAAATTTCTGTTCAACAAACTATAGTAAAAAATGATTTTTTAGGTTTAAAAGATTTGACAGCACGTGCGATGAAACGAACAACAGTACTCGGTTTAGGATTTATGGGACTTTTAGAATTGCCAAAAATTATTAAATCATTCTCAAAAGGTAAAACTACTGAAGACAAAACAAAATCATTTGCAAAACAGAGCACAAAATCTGTTATTAATTTAATAGCAATTAATATTGGCATGGGATATCTTGGAGCACTTGGTGCTAAAAAATATGGTGCACTCGGTTCTTTGCTCGGTATGGGATTGGGTGTAATTGCTGGTGCTGCTGGTGCAAACTCTATCAACAAAAATATCTAAGCTGATAATGTGAAAATTTGATAGATTTCTTCATCTGAAAGTTCTGTAATAATTTTTTCACCTTCGTATACAGCCAAATCCGCAAGTTCTTTTTTAGATTTTAGCATTTCATCAATTTTTTCTTCAAAAGTACCAAGTGTAATCATTCTGTGTACCATTACGTTTTTATCCTGGCCAATACGGTAAGTTCTATCGGTTGCTTGATCTTCAACTGCCGGATTCCACCATAAGTCATAATGGATTACATTTGTTGCGCTTGTAAGGTTCAAACCTGTTCCGCCTGCTTTTAATGAAAGCACCATTATTTTAGCATCATCTTCATTTTGGAAACGATTAATCATTTCTTCTCGTTGAGGAACTGTTAACGAGCCATGGAAAAATAATGGTTCAGTATTACATTCATCAGAAATCACTTTGCATAAAATATCGCCCATTTCTTTATATTGGGTAAATATAAGTGTTTTTTCATTATTGTCGAGAATACTTTGAACAGTAGAAATACATTTATCCATTTTCCCTGACAATTCTTTATTCATTTCTCCGCCTTTTAAGAACTGATAAGGGTGGTTACAGATTTGTTTCAAGGCGGTTATAAGTTTGAAGATATTACCGCGTCTGTTAATTCCTGTAAATCCTGAAATTTTATCCATCATTTCATTAAGAGTTTTTTCATAAAGCACTGCCTGAGGTTTTGCAAGATAACAATAATCGTTAATAACCATTTTTTCAGGTAAATCTGTAATAACGTGTTTGTCGGTTTTTAAACGTCTTAATACAAATGGAGAAACAGACATTTTTAATTTAGCAGCACGAGAATTTTCCTTAAATCTTTCGATAGGAATAGCATAGCTCTTTTGGAATTCTCTCAAACTTCCAAGATATCCTTGGTTTATAAAATCAAATATTGACCATAATTCTGTCAATCTGTTTTCAACAGGAGTACCTGTCATTGCAATTTTAACATCTGATTTCAACATTTTGACAGCCAGAGTTTGAGCTGTATCAGGGTTTTTAATATTTTGAGCTTCATCAATAATTATCATGCCCCAATTTTGTTTTTTCAGCTCTTCAATATCAATTCTCATGATTGCATAAGTTGTTAAAATTACATCATGCTTCAAATCCAGCTGACGTTCTGCACCATGATAAATAACGGCATCTAATGATGGCGCAAACATCTGAATTTCCTTCATCCAGTTACCCATAAGGGTTGTCGGACAAACTACCAAGACAGGTTTATCAAGTTTATTTTCTTCTTTCATTTTTAAAATAAGACTAATAACTTGAATTGTTTTACCTAATCCCATGTCATCTGCCATACATGCTCCAAAGCCTTTAGAAACATTGGTCCAAAGCCATTTTAAACCTGTCATCTGATATGGTCTTAATTCACCTTGTAATGTTTTTGGCGGATCAACTTCTACCGGTTTGTTAAAGTCTTGTATTACCCTTGCAAAAGCATCATCATAATCAAAATCATATTGCTGCAACTGACCGGACATAGCCGCATGAATAAGTTCCATTCTTGACATTGATTTGAAATTAGCTTTTGCAATTTGTTCAAATATTTTCTTTGTATCTTCCTGATCAATAAGAACATATTTGTTTTTATATTTAATTAAGCCGTTTTGCCCTTCAATAAGTTTATTAAATTCTTCGATAGATAATTTTTCATTACCAATAGCGATTTCGTATGAAAAATCAAGAATATCATCAAGTGAAATTTTCCCAGTGGAGTTGTTATTAAATATATCTGCAAGTTCTTTAGAACGAGAAGTTTTTACTTTCGCATTAATTGATGCACGTGGGACAACGATATTTGTAAGTTCTTTAGGAAGTACAACTTCGATTTGTGCTTTTTGAAGATAATAAGCAGTTTGTGTAATAATTTTATAAACCTGATTCAAATCTAAATCGAGTGCAAGTTTATCTTCATCTTCAAAAAGTTCTTCCAATTCTGGCATATAACGAATCGCATAGTTAAGTTGTTTTTCTACAATTCTTGCAATGTCAGAAGATGCAGCTCCAAAAACTTCTTCTTCTGTGTAAAGCTGGTCGATTAATACATCTTCATTCGTTTTTCTATTTTTGATATGAACTTTTAATCTAAATATTTCTTGATTTTCAAGTTTATCAATTTTAAAGAACGGAATTACATCATATTTGCCTAAATATAGTTCATCAAACCACTGTGAAAGATTTTCGGCAATATCCTGACCTTTCATAACTGCGCGTTGTTCCAAATCTTTTATCATATAAGTTCCGGATTTAACATCTTTAAATTTATAAGCTTTTATTGATAAAAATTTGTAAATAACGTAATTTAAGTAATTATAAATAAAATCATTTATAAAATTTTTAGGTTTTCCGCCTTTAATAAATAGATTCTCTGGAATATTTTCTTCAAATTGGTTTATAATTCTTGCTAACTGCTGTGAATTAATTATTGGTTCATATACGACTCTAAACATAGTGCCATGTTTTTTTATTGTTGGAATAAAATAAAGTTTTTCAATTAATTTCATTACAAAATAAGTTAGTTTATTTAGGTAAATAAAAGTCGGTGTCATTGCTTCTAAATCAACAATATTACCAAATCCTCCGAAATAATCCATTACAAGATCAAGATTCATTGCATAACCGACTTCATCACCCATTACTTCTGATTTAAAACGGAACAGTGATCCTTTTGATTTTAGATAATATTGAAAATTATTTGTTGGAGTTACAAAAAATGACAATTTATCATTATTATTGACAAGATAAAAATTAGTGTTGCGAGCCGGTGGATTTGGACTCAAAAATACTCCTTCAAATTCATCTTCTATAGTTTGATAAATTAAACTTAAAGTATATCTGAAATCCTTGTTTTTAAATCCTTCAGGATTTTCTGAAAGGTTAAAAAACAACTCATCTACATTATTTTTTTTGAATGAAAAATCTATATCTAATGTTTTTGTCATAATAACTTCCTAGTTCTTAAGACGTTAAGACTATAAGTCGATAAGTTCTTTTCAATTAATACAATTTTAATATCGTAATGAACTTAATGTCAAAAGACTTAACGTCTTATCGTCTTTAATTATCTAATTAACGATCCGCAGTTCATTTCTTCCGGTAATTTAATATCCATCAATTGTAAAACTGTTGGGGCAATATTACATAAAGCGCCATCTTCTTTTAATTCTATACCTTTAGGGGCATTGATAAGTACAAATGGAACTTTGTTTGTAGTATGTGCTGTTTGAGGTTTACCTGTTTGAGAATTTACCATAACTTCTGAATTACCATGATCTGCGGTTAAAAGCATTGTAATTCCATGCGCTTTACAAGCTTCTGCAATTTTGCCGACACATTCATCAACAACTTTACAAGCTTTAGTTGCAGCTTCAATAACACCCGTATGACCTACCATATCAGGATTTGCAAAATTTACCAGAATAAAACCGTATTCAGGGTTTTCAATAGCTTTCAATACATTTTCGCAAACTTCCGGAGCACTCATTTCAGGCTGCATGTCATATGTAGCAACTTTTGGAGATGGCACAAGAACTCTTGTTTCATGTTCTTGAGGTTCATCAATTCCTCCGTTAAAGAAGAATGTTACGTGTGCATATTTTTCTGTTTCTGCTGTTCTGAACTGTTTTACGCCATTTGCTTCTAAAACATCACCTAAAATATTTGTCATCTTTTCTTTAGGAAACGCTACAGGGAAGGTAAAATCTTCATTGTAACTTGTCATAGTTACGTAACAAAGATTTTTAAGCACTTTCTTTCTATCGAAACCATCAAAATCAGCAAAATTCAAAGCTTTTGAGATTTCTCTTGCTCTATCCGGTCTGTAGTTAAAGAAAATAACTGCATCGTTATCATGAATTCTGGATTCTTCTCCACCTATAACTGTTGGAAGAACAAATTCATCATTTTCTCCTTTTGCATAAGATTTTTCAACACCTTCACAGGCTGAATCAGCTTTTTCACCTTCGCCGAGTAATAATGCATTATAACCTTTTTCAACTCTATCCCAGCGATTGTCTCTGTCCATAATGTAATATCTGCCTATTATAGTTGCAATAGGAGGAAGATTATATTTTTTTAATTCATCTTCAACTTTTTCTAAAAAAGTACAAGCGCTTTGAGGCGGAGTATCACGACCATCTAAAAAAGCGTGAACATAAACCTTTTTCAAACCTTCATCAGCGGCAAGTTTAATTAGAGCCATAACATGTTCTAATGAAGAGTGAACACCGCCTGTTGAAACAAGACCGAAAATATGTAATGCTGAATTATTTTCTTTTGCATGATTAATTGCCATTAAAAATCTTTCGTTTTTGAAGAAAGATCCATCTTTAATCGCTCTGTTAATTTTTGATAAATCCTGATAAACAACTCTTCCTGCACCTAAATTCAAGTGACCAACTTCGCTGTTGCCCATTTGACCTTCAGGAAGTCCTACATATTCTCCATCAGCATGTATAGAAATTGACGGATATTCTTTTTCTAATTTATCAACATTTACAGAATGTGCAAGCTTAGTTGCATCAAATTCAGGATGATTTGTACTAATTCCCCAACCATCCATAATACATAATAATACTCTCTGTGTCATAATTATATTCCCTTTTTATATTTCTGCACTTAAAAAAATTTTATCAAGAACATAATTCAATTACAAGATGGTAAAATTGGGATAAACAAGTTTACATAAAACATAGTAAAAATCTGGACTTTCAGAGGGTTTGAGTACTATTTTGCATAAACTTATATAATAAACCTCTGTTATAACCTATTGATACTTAATTTTAAATATGTTATAATTTTCTCATGAGTATTGAAACTATTGTTATTTCAGAAGAAACTCGCGCGATTGAGCTTTTAAGATTATATATTGAAGAGTCTGAAAATTTTTCGTTTTTGGCCGGTACATGTGATTTTGTAAAAGCTTATAATGCGATTAAGGAATTGTCAAAAGCTCTTGTTATTGTTGATATTTCAGAGTATCAAGAGCAGGCTTTGAATTTCGTTTCAAAAATAACTTCTGAATTAAAAAATTGTAAAGTTATAATTTTATCAGAGAAACCTGATGTTGATATTATCGTTCGAGCAATGAGAGTTGGGGCAAATGATTTTTTACCAATACCTTTAATAAAAAAAGATTTTTTAGAATCTCTTGAAAAAATTTATAACGATTTTACGGGTACTGTTAATAAAAAATCTAAATGCCGTATTATTACTGTATATTCAAACAAAGGCGGAGTCGGAAAAACTTCTGTTGCAACTAATTTAGCATATGAACTTGCTAAAATCACTAAAGAAAATGTAGCTTTAATCGATTTAAATTTTCAGCTTGGAGATGTAACTACTTTTTTGGATTTAAAACCATCTTTTAATATCTCTTATATGCTTCAAAATTTGGATAAAATTAATGAAGATTTTTTGCTGTCAACACTTGAAAAGTATAAAGATACCGGCCTTTATGTACTCGCTGATCCTCCTTATTTTAAACAGGCTGAAAATGTATCGGCTAAAGAGTTATCAAAATTATTTTCAATATTAAAAGATACATTTTCCTATGTAATAGTTGATACATCCGGCGGATTTGACAAAAAAGCCATGATTGCATTAGACAATTCTGATTTAATTTTATTTACAACAATTGTAAATTTACCTTCTTTAAGAAATTGTCAGAGATGTCTTGAAATGTTTGAAAAGTCAGGAATTGATATACAAAAAACTCAAATTTTGATTAATCGTTATATGGAAAATGATGAAATAAATTCAAACGATGTAGAAGAAGTTTTGGGCAGAAAAATATATTGGAAAGTGCCAAATAATTATTTTACTATGATGTCTGCAATAAATAAAGGAATTCCGGTATCTGATATAAATCCAGATTCTAATGTGGCATTGAGTTATAAAAATCTTGCACTTCTTGTATCAGACAGTGTTTATCGCAGGAAAATGAAATATGAATAAATTAAGTGACCGATTTAATAGAAAAAATATTGAAACAGATAAAGTTGTAGAAATTGATAATAAAAATTCCGATATTCAAAAAGCTCTGATTGAAAAAATAAATTCTACTCCTGTTTGGAACGAGTATTCTCAAGAAAAACAACAGGAACTCATAAAGAATTTTGTTGATAATAAACTTGTAAGTGCTTCAGAATCAGACAAAAATGAAACATTAAATTCATTGACAAAAACTTTGACTGGATTTGGTGTATTACAGTATCTTTTGGATAATGAAAATGTGTCAGCTGTTTTTGTTAATGGTATAAATTCTGTTTATATAGAAATAAATGGAAAAATTTTAAATACAGAAACAAAACTCTCAACTGAAGAATTGGAATATCTTGTAAAAATGATTGGTACAGATAAAGATATATGTGAATGCAGAATTAATGATTATTTAATTACATTAATTTCTTCAGATATTTGTTTAAGCGGTACGAATATTACTATAAGAAAAATTAAATCATTTAACATTCAATCAATGATTGATAAGGGGTTGTTATCAAAAGAAATTTATGAATTTTTAATTTCAATTATTAATCAAAGAAAAAATATTGTTATTTCTGGTGAAATAAATTCTGGTAAAACAACTCTTTTAAATATCTTAATTGAAAATTGTTTACATGATAAACGAGCATATATTATTGAGAATATACCTCAGATAACAGTAGAAAATGAGTTTCTTGTAAAATTCAATACAAAGAATTTTGAAAATCTGATACCGGTAGTTTTGAAATCTAAACCTGAATATATAATTACCGATTTGAATTATTTCGATTATAGATTGACTGATTTAGACGGAAAAATTGTTACATTACGTTCTAAAAGTATTGAAAGTTCTTTAAAAACAATTATTGCATCATACAATAACATGCCGGATAAATTCGCAAAAACAAAAGCTCTTACAGATTTTGATTATATTGCACATATTACCGACCAAGGCTTATCAATAATAGAACTTACACCAGCAAAAACTATGGCACAATCAATAAAAACAATATTTTAAATCTTAAATTTTTCGCTTTCTTTCATAAAATCGGCAAACATATTAAATCGTGATATATTTCCCTCGGAAAATCTATCAATACCCGGATTTATATATTTTTTCATAATATATTTGTCAACATAATCATTTACGGGTTTGGCAAATATAACAAGTGCCAGTAAGCCGCCGCAGGTTTTCAATAATTTGTTTTTAAAAATTCTTGAAGTTTGATATTTTTTTAAAGCTGTTCTTGTTGCTTGAAAAGAATAATCTGCTTCATGATACATTTCTTTCATCTTTGGTAAAACTTCATTATATTTTTTGTAAACGCTTTTGGGAATTTTATTTTTTTGATTGTTTTTTAGAGCTTGAAGAATATCAAAAGTTTTCTTTGCATTATCTTCTGCATAAGCTAAAATTTTAGCATTGTCACCCTCAAGAAGAGAATAGCGTTTTGTAAAAGTTCTTTTATATAATTTTTTGAAAAAGCCTAAAGTGTTTTGTTCATTTTTGCGTCCGTTAATTTTATTTTGAAGAGTTTTTAAGATAGTAGCTTTAAAACTTTCAAAATTTTGCAAAACATTTCCATGCGCTTGTTCAATAACACTTTTAGTATGCCTGTATATTGCATCTTTAGCGTTACCGGAGATACCTGATTTATCAAGCCGTCCAAAAGGTGATACAAGCCATTGACCGATTAAAATTACAGTTGGTAATGCAAGCAATGTTGTTAAACCTTGAAAAATTGCGCGTTTAAAAGCTCTTTTAGCGCTGGGATTGTAATTATCTTTATCATTTTTATATTTATCATAAATATCAGCTCCGAGATACATAAAAGTCGGTGCCCATAATGCTGTACCAAGACGCGGCGCGATTTCAGAAATTGCGGTACCTGTTTCGTTTGAATAGGACATTAGAACAACTGCAGTCTTATTCAGAGGGTCTTTATATTTCTTATGTTCCGGATTTACTGAATTAATCAAAATTTACCTCTATTATATTTAAACACAGACAAAAATTTTTTTGCTAGTATGTTATAATATTATTATGGAAAATAAATTTAAAATATCATCAAAATATAAACCGGCAGGTGATCAGCCAAAGGCTATAGCCGAACTTGTAGAGGGATTAAAAAGAGGAGATGATTCTCAAACGCTTTTAGGTATAACAGGTTCCGGTAAAACGTTTACAATTGCAAATGTAATAGAACAAATACAAAAACCGACGCTTATTATTGCTCACAATAAAACATTGGCAGCTCAATTGTATAATGAATTTAAAGAACTTTTTCCTGATAATGCTGTTGAATACTTTATAAGTTACTATGATTATTATCAACCGGAAGCGTATATTCCTAGAACAGATACTTTTATTGAAAAAACAGCATCAATTAATGAAGAAATTGACCGTTTGCGACATAATGCAACAAGATGTCTTTATGAAAGAAATGATGTAATTATAGTTGCCTCTGTCAGCTGTATTTACGGTTTGGGTTTGCCCGAAAATTATTTCAGAGGTTCTGTTGAACTTAATGTCGGTGATGAAGTTGCACGTGATGACTTATTAAAACATCTGGTCAGCGTTCAATATATGAGAAATGATTTAGTTTTAGAACGTTCAAGTTTTAGAGCCCGCGGTGATATTGTAGAAATAATGCCGGCATATGAAAAAATCGTTACAAGAATTTATTTTTTTGGAGATGAAATTGAAAAAATTGTTCGAATCGATAATGTTACCGGTGAAATTATTGAAACCCCACAGAAAGTTGTAATTTATCCTGCTGTTCACTATCTTTCTTATGATGAGAATGTTGATGAAACAATTTCTTTAATTAGAGCTGAACTTCAACAAAGACTTGCAGAACTTAACAATGAAAATAAACTTGTAGAAGCTCAAAGACTTGAGCAGCGTGTAAAATATGATATAGAAATGATAAAAGAAATGGGCTACTGTTCCGGTATTGAAAATTATTCAAGAATAATTGAACGCAGACCGCCCGGCTCAGCTCCTGCAACACTGCTGGATTATTTTCAAGGTGATTTTTTAACAGTTATTGATGAGTCTCACGTTACTTTACCGCAATTAAAAGGAATGTATCATGGTGATTCTTCAAGAAAAACAACATT
>CATLEG010000024.1 GCA_949915775.1 uncultured Candidatus Melainabacteria bacterium
ATTCTACCCTCTCACAAAGAGAGAGGGTAAAATATGGGTTCACTCTGGCAGAAGTTTTTTCACCCTGCCGGAAGGTTAAATTAAACTTTGGGTTTACTCTGGCAGAAGTTTTAATCACCCTTGGCATTATCGGTGTTGTCGCGGCGTTGGTAATACCAGGTGTAATTAATAATTTTAAATCTCTAGAACTAAAAACTAGATTTAAAAAAGCTGATTCTATTATTCAACAAGCTATGAAAATGACTTTTATGGAAGTCGGAATAGAACAGTATAAAGATATTCAATCTTTTCACTCAAATGATATGGAGACAATGGAACATAGGTATGCTCATATAAATGAAATTTGGTCTGCACAATTCAAGAATGCAAAAAAAATGAAGTGGGAAGGCAATAATTGGACTGAAAACCAACAGCATGCTGGTTGTAAGGATTTTTTTGGCAATCCTGCTGGGTCATTATATACATCTTGTGGCGGTCATAAATCAGACCTTTAGTTGAGTTTATTTTTTTGTCAGTAATTGTTGGAATAAGTTTATATAAAAGCTCTATAGTATTAATATCTTTTGATGATAAATATTGAAAAGAACTGCGATAAGGTGTGTAAAATGTATTACTTTCTGAAGCCATATACATTAAATCTTCTGAACTGTAACTGTGTCCCATTATTCCTAAAGCATGACCAATTTCATGTAAAATTGTGTTAAAAAGTTCTTTATCTGAAAAGAAATTTTTATTAGGATCAGTAGAATAAAGAACGATAGTCATATCTTTGAGTATATTACCTTTTATATTTGGTGTTGTATATCCGACTACATATCGGCAAACCCCTTCATTGCAAATATTTGATGGTAATGAAGAAATTTTTACAATAATATTTGCATCGGAAATACTTTGAGTTTGTTCAAATTTTATAAATCCTGTAGAATTTTGCCACTGAGAAAAAGCTTTCAAAATTTCATCATTATAATATTGCGGTATATTTATATTATTTTCATTTGTTATTATAAATTTAATCGGAAATTCTGACCATCTGATAATACCTTTGTCCATTGGAGCCTGTTCAATATAATTATCTCCAATGTTTTGTAAAACATTATTTCTCCATTCAGAAATTTTAGATTCAGCAAGTTCTTGAGCACTGTCATTTTGATTAGATGCTGCAATTTCAAATAGTTCTTTCTGAACAGAAACATTTGGAGAAAGATTTAATAATGTTTGCACGTAAAAATATCTGTAGTCTTTATTTTTTTTATCAATTGAATATGCATTTTTTAGATTTTTATACGCCGCTACGTAATCTTGTTTATTTAAAGCATTTTTGCCTGATAAAAAATAGAAATGTGGCAATAGTTTAACAGTAACACCAAATAATATTGCAAAAATACATATAAAAATAGTTATTTTTCTATCATTATTCATTATCAATCTTATCCAATTCAAGGATTTTTGCTAAAGAACGGGTATCGCCTTTCAACTTAAAATATTCTCTAAACTTTGGTGTGGTTTTTAGGTTAAAACTTCGTCCGTTTTTGTCTCGTGTCTTAGAGATTAATCCTTTATCTACAAGTTCTTTAATATGATCATAAGCTCCGGAACCGCGCATTTCAATTAATGCTGTTTGTCTCAAAGGCTCTTTTAATGCAATAACAGAAAGAGTTCTAAGTGTTGCGGGCTTTAAATCTACCGGACATAAAAGTTCTACAAGATCCATATGTTCTTCTTTTACTTGAATTATATATCCGTTTTCATCATCAATTTCTAAAGCGCCGTCTCGAGAAGAATAATCCATAATTAATTCAAGAATTGCTTCTTCTATTTTCTCAGTATCTTCATCAAGTATAACCGCAATTTCATCAAGAGAAATTGCTCTTGCCGTAATAAATAAAACTGCTTCAATTCTGGATTTCAACTGTTCCATTCTTTTTTATCCTCTGGTGCTATTTTTTCATCAGAACTTCCTGCTTTTACTACATATAAATCTGAATAAAATTCATCTTGTTTCAAGTCATAATCAGATTCTGCGGTAAGGAATAACAAGGCAAGATAAGCACTTATTTTATCCATTCCAAGAAGTGTTAATTCATTCAATTCTATTGAATCATTTTTTTCAAAAATTTGTCCAAGATTTTCTTTTAATGTAAGTACGCAATTTTCAATATATTCATCATGCACAAGATTTACAATATCATCAGCGGTAAGTCTTGAATAGGATTGAACTCTGCGTTTTGCCCGTTCATGTGCACTTTTTAAAGATTGTTTCTTCTCTAATTTTTCATAAAATTCTAATTGACGAATCAAATCTTTTAAAGTTACAACGCGATTATGATTTAATCTTACGCTTGTACGTCTTTGTAAAACTTCGTCAATAGAGATTACATTATTAGTCGGCACATATTCATCTTCGCCGTAATCTACAATAAATCCATCATCATCGAATTCCGGCTCCGGTTCTGTAGTATCAAACTGCATAATATCAATACCTTCCAGAACATTTGATTTTAGTTTTAAAAGAACTGCCGCGAATAAAAAAGTTCGGCCTGTCACTCTTAGATTTTGCGATTTCATATCAACCATATGCGCAAGATATTTATCTGTAACATCAACAATATCAATATTCCAGGGATCAATTTTGCCTGATTTTGCCATCTCAACAAGAATGCCTATTCCTTCACTTTTTGTTTTGCCGGATAAGCCTAAATCAGGTAAATCAAAATTATAATTCAGTGCTGTTGTCATTATTCATCGTCTCTCAATTTAATACCGGTAACTTTTGTAATACCCTTTTCTTTTTGAGTTACACCAAGAGTTCTATTAGCTGATTCTATCATAGGTTTTCTGTGGCTAACTACTATAAATAGCGTATCTTTTGATTGATTGTGGACCATATGGGCGATACGTTCCACATTCATTGTATCTAAACTAGCATCAACTTCATCAAAAGCATAAAAAGGTGACGGCATATAACGTTGAATTGCAAATACAAAAGCTAACGCTGTAAGAGATTTTTCTCCGCCGGATAAACTACCCAGTCGTTGATGTTTTTTATATCTAATACTTACTTTCATATCCAAACCGCCGGCTAAAGGATCTTCAGGTAACTCAAGAACTAATTCTCCTTCACCTTCAGAAAGTTGATGAAAAACTTCTTTAAAGTTTTCATTTATGTTATTGTAAGTTTTCATAAATGTTTCTTTTTTAAGTTGTTCATACCCCTTCATACGTTCAAGAATTTCTTTACGTTCTTTTGTAAGTGTTTCGATTTGTTCTTTAAGTTCATTTTGACGTGTTAGAACTTCATCATAAGCAGCAAGCGCACGCATGTTTACGTCCCCAAGTTCTGTCATGCGTTTTTCTAAACGTTGAATTTTTGATGTTATTTCTTCTATTGAAATTTCAATAGGTTCAAGTTTATTAATTTCAACTCCCGCATCAACGAGTTCTTTTGTTGCTGTTTCTAATTGAGGTTCTAGTTCACGTCTGCGCGCTTTAAATGATTCAATTTGCTCTGCAATACGTTCAATATCAGCAGCTTTAATATGTTTTTGCTTCTCAAGTTCTATCAATTCAGTGTTAATATCATCACGTTCTTTTAAGAGCTTGCCTAATTTTTCTTCAATTTGAACAATCTGTTCATGAAGTTCTTCCATCTTTTTATTTAATTCAATAATGTCGTTTTTATAACGAGTTTTATCTTCTTCCAACTTAACGTTATTATGTTCAATACTTACGATTTCTTCCTGTTTGGTTTCAATTAAATTTTGGTGGAAAGAAATTTGACGATTAAGTTCATTCTTATCGTTGTCAGCGTTCATTAATTTTGTTTGAAGACGTTTAATTTCGTTTTCAACCCCTTCAGTTTTTTCTTTCAAATCTTTTAAATCTTTATCATTAATAAGTTTTTCAACTTCTTCAATTTGTTCTTGGCAAATTGTCATGTCATCGTAAATTTTTACATTTTTTTCTTCAAGTTTATCAAGTTTTTTGTTTAATTCGTCAATTTTTGGCTGAGAAACGGTAATGAAATCAGCTTTTTCTTTTAAAATATTTTCGCTGTTTTCATAATTTCTGTTCATATTGTCGAGTTCTACTTTTGATTTTGAGTATTCACTCATAGAATCTGAATATTTGCCTCTAACATCTTCTAATTTAGTTTCAAGAGATGATTTTTTATTTTCTAAAGAACCGAGTTTTTGTTCCATTTCTTTTAATCGGTCTTTATATTTATTAAGTTCATCGTCATCATTCTGACTAAAACTCAATCCGGTACGTAACCTTGTACCGCCGGTCATTGAACCTGATTTTTCTAATAATTCGCCGGAAAGTGTAACCATTCTATATTTACCGATAAGTTTTTTTGCAGATTCCAAATCTTCAACAACTATAGTATCACCTACAGCATAGAAAAATGCATCAATATATTCATCATCAAAATCAACAAGATTTATTGCAAAATCAATTACACCTTTGTCTTTTGGCAATTGTAATCTTGTCGGGGCTTTTTTAATTTTGTTTAAAGGAATAAAAGTTGCGCGGCCGGCATTTGAAGATTTTAGAAGTTCAATTGCAACTCCGGCAACATGTTCATCATCCACAACAATATGTGCCATGCGGCCGCCGAATGCGACTTCCATTGCGACTGAATACTCTTTATCAACAGTTCCAAGCTGTACGAGCGGGGCATGTACTCCGCGTAACTTTGCATTCATAATTGTATCCACTGCGCGGCCGAAATTAGCATCTTCTGCTGCTTGTTTTTTAGCTTCCATAGAAGATATTTTTCGATATGCCATTTGAATATTATAATTCAAATCATTTATTTCATTTTTTGTCGTATCTAAATCATGTAAAGCATTCTGCTGAATAATTTTAAAATCGCTCATTTCTTTTTGCAATTGTTCTACAAGAGTCTTTTTTAAGTCAAAATTCGATGCAAAATTAGCCTTCATATTTTCAAGTTCTTCAAGTTTAATTTTTGCATCTTCAAGCTCTTTTTGTAGATTTTTTAATTCATTTTCCAACGGTAATTTTGTTTGAATTAATTTAGTTTCTTCATCTTTCAAGTCTTCTAGATGCTTTCTTAAATTGTTGCGTTTTTCAATATGCTGATCAGCCGTAGCGTTTAAACCGGTCATATCTTCAAGAATTTTCTTTAATTCTGCCTCGCGGGCTTGCGTATTTTCTTTTATAATTGCAATTTCATCATCTTTCAATTTTATTTTTAAATTAAAATCTTCTATTTTCTTTTTAAAGTTTTCAATACCGTTTTTGGCATTTTCAATAGAGCGCAGCCCGTCATGAATTTGTTTGTCTGCATAATTCGTTGCATTATTTTTACGATCGATTTCGCCTTTTAGAGTTTCTTCTTGTTTTTTTAATTCTATCTGTTGAGCTTCCCCTTTTTCTTTGACAAGTTCAGAAATTTCTTGATATTTATGTTTTATAAGACTTAATCTTTCATCTAAATCTTTATTTTTAACTTCCTCTTCTTTTTTCTTTTTAGTAAATTCTAAAATATTTTCATGAGCTTTTTCGAGATTTCTTTTAATATCAAAGAATCTAACTTTGTTTATCTGGCTTTCAAGTCCTTGTTTTTCTTCACGCAGTTTTTGATATTTTAAAGCTACTTCTCGTTCTTCTTTTAATTGTTCAAGCCGGTTATCGACTTCATTCAAAATTACAGTAGAACGTTCAACACGCTGTTCAACAGTATTCAATTCATCAGTAGCCTGTTCTATTCTTCTGTCAAAATCAGCAATACCAGCGATTTCGTCAATGATTTTTCTGCGGTTTTTAGGTGTACAATTTGTGATACCGGCAACATCGCCTTGCATCATAACATTGTAGCTGTTTGGAGTTACATTGTATTTTTCTAAAAGCGCATGTACATTTGTAAGTGTCGTAACGCTATCATTTACATAATATGTACTTGCGTAACCTTGAGAGGTTTTTCTGATTTTTCTTCCGATTGATAAATCTTCACCATTTTCGACATCACCAAAAGTAACTTTTACAAAAGCTTCATTCCGTTTGGTGTATGTAGAAATAAAATGAGATAGGTTTTCAGCACGCAATTCGCTTGCATTAGCTAGTCCTAACGCAAACAGAACGCTGTCAATAATGTTGCTTTTACCCGAGCCGTTTGGACCGGAAACTGTAGTAAAGCCTTTTAATAAGGGTATTTCTGATTTGTTAGCGAATGATTTAAAATTATCTATTTCAAGTTGTTTTATGTACATTTTTCTACCACTGGGCGGTTAATATTTAGATTTTTATGAATATTTGTACGATTCTTATTACCGCCTATTTTGGAACTTTACCATAAGTCCCCTTTTATAATTGAACAACATATTGTACTTTATGTCAAAAGCTTAAAGAAATTGTTACGTTTGCTATTTATTCAAATTAATGATAAAATTATTTTATGTTGGATTTTAAAGAACAAAATGATAAAGAAAGAGCGTTTTATACACAGGATTTTTCTGTTGTAGCTGAACTTTTGAAAAGAATTCGCTCTTCATTAATAAGCGGGAAAACTTTAACTATAAAAGATTTAGATTTTTCTGGTATTGTTAATTTTAAATTCGGTGAAACTCTTGTTTATATAACTTTATTTCAATTCGGTAAAAAATTTATCAGATATGGAAGTAAACGTGCTGATTTTGAAACAACTATAAATCGTGATATTGAAATGTTACGTAAAAATAAATCATTTAGTGATTTTTCAATTGCTGATGAGAATGTATGCAGAATTATGATTGAGTATGTGACTGATAGAAGACGTATTCAAGGTGATAAATTAAATACTGATAAATTTGATGAAAATCGTTTTGAAACCGGTATTGATGGTATTGAGCTTAGAAAAGACGGTATTTCTTATTATTATATGCCGACAGATGCTATTACAATGAGTCACATGACTTTAGGCAAGGCTTTACAAACTGTTGTAAAACGAACTCCTATAGGTAAAATGACTAATAAAATATCCGAACGTTTAAAGATTTTGAAACAGTCACCTGATTATGAATATTATTTGTTTAGGACAAGAGCTTTTGTGTCATATAAAGATGAATGTATTCCTCTATATCGCGGGAATGTTCGTTATACAGAATTTAGTTATGATATAGTTAAGGAACAGGTTTTGAAATCTATTGATTGGGTACTTAATAATATGTATGATGATGGCAGGTTCTTGTATTATTATGACTGTTGTGAAGATTCATACAATGACCATGAACATCCTAATCGTCCGATAGATAATCTTTATTATAATGATTTGCGCCATTGCGGCGGCGTTATTGCATTGTTAAGGGCTTTTCAGATAACAGGTGATAAAAAATATACCGTTGCTGCAAAGAAAGCTCTTGATTGGAGTGTATCAATTTCAAAATCTCATGATACTGAATGGGGAATCGGTTATTATGCGTACTGTAACAAAAAAGCTAAACTTGGCGGTACAGGTGTATTACTTGTTGCAATGATGCAGTACCGTATAATTACCGGTGATAAATCTTATGATGAATATATAAAGGGTTATACACGTCATATTTTAAGCAGAGTTTATGAAAATGGAGAAATATTGGGATATTATATTCATCCTGATTTTCAAAATGGTCAACCGCTTATAAATATGTCTGATGAAGAAAGAAAAGCAACTTTTTCTTTTTATTATCCCGGTGAAGCACTTTTAGGTTTGGCTTTATTTGCAAATAATTTTAAAGAAGATGAAGATTTAGTAAAAGAAGTTCGAAGAATTGGTGAAAAAGCTTTAGATTGGCTTGTAGATGTCAGACCTCAAGTTTATGGTGATTTATTTACAGCACTTCCTTCTGATGCTTGGCTTATGCAGGCAATTGAGGAATGGGCAAAAGATGAACATTTTCAAAAAGATAATTATTTGAATTTCGTATTTACGGATGCAAATACAATGATTGAAAAAACTTATTTGCGAGATGATTCTCCTTACATAGATTACGAAGGTGGATATTATTATAATTATGGAGATCACTATTATCCTGATGGTGCGCGTTCTGAAGGTCTTGTTGCAGCATATTATCTTGCAGGATTTTTAGGATGGACTGAACTTGAAAAAAAACTTTTAAAAGCTTGTCAAAATGTTGCAACATGTCAGTTCCATTTATTTAATGATGAAAGAAATAACTATTCGCATAGAAATCCTTTACGTTCAGCCGGAACAATACGTTTCAAAGCAACGCGTCAATGGGTTAGAGTAGATTCAATACAACACGTATCATGTTTCTTTGCCAGATTATATCTTGCTAATAAAAAAGACTAACATCGTTAGTCTAAAAGGGAAAGGAAACAAAATTTTATTAGAGCTCAAGAAGTTTCGAGGTGGTCAAGTCTTTTCTGTAAATAACTTGCCGTCTTGCCATCCTGTCTTCTGATCTTCTGTTATTAACCAAATGTTTTGAATGTAGATTCAGTATTTTTTTCGATTACTTTTTGTACTGCATCCATTTCGGTTTGAATTGCTTTTTGTTCTGTATCTAGTTGTTTCATTCGCAATTCTAAGTTTTTGTCTTCTGATTGAATGATTTCAATTTTTGAATTAATATTTTGAATTGATTGATCATATTGATACTTATCATATTCATATTGATTCATTGCATCGTCGTATTTTGCTTGATCTGTAAGAGTTGTTGTTGTAACAGCATAAGTTACTTCATCAGGATCTCCGGGTTTTAAAGTTATGCTTATCAAACGGCCTGTT
Source organism: uncultured Candidatus Melainabacteria bacterium (assembly GCA_949915775.1). GTDB lineage: Bacteria > Cyanobacteriota > Vampirovibrionia > Gastranaerophilales > Gastranaerophilaceae > Stercorousia. The sequence continues at coordinate 8,732 of CATLEG010000024.1, forward strand.
GCATCTTGTTCAAATCGTGCAATTACTCCTTTGACTTCTTCTGTTTTTTGAGCGGAACCGATTTTGTACATAGGGATATTGCTTAAAGAAGTTCCGTTATCGTCAAAAATTGTTGTATTTAATACATCTTGTTTACAGAAATACGGAGCCCAGGTTTTTGTGGTGGTGTTTTCGACATAACGAACTGTCCAGCCTTTATCTGGTTTGCCGTATTGGTCGTTTAATATTTTTATATATGCATTTTCTTCTTCTAATAATTTTTTTAATTGGTCATCTGATAATGTTTTTAAATATTCATCATCTTTTTTGAAGGCTTCAAAATCCATGTTTTCGATTTCTTTATCGGTCATTTCTTGCATAACTCTAAGTTTTTTAGCACCTACTTGATAGGTGTATGCGCCTTCTTCGCCATTTCTGGTAACAATAGAAGTTGCTGCTGATACAGCTGCAAAATCATCTGTCCAGCTTGAAGTATAGCTGATTGTATATTCTCCGCCGCCTTTTGCAATCATTGAAGAGATTGAATTTGATAATGCGCCATCTTCGAAAGTGTAAACGGTTTTAGTGTAATCCGCAACAGATGGTGGAACAGGAACAGACATACCAAGCAGCTGGTTATAGTAGTTTGCTGTGGTGTTGGACAAAGTTGTTCTTTGTTGGTTTATCTGTTGTCCTTCATATTCAACATTTGTCTTTCTCGCAGTCAGACCTAAAAATCTAGCCTGCGATGCCGCCATACCCATGACTTGAGTCCTTTCCTTGTTGTTTCCTTATATTTGTCATGTCGGCTTGTCGCTCGTTTTTCTTTAATTTTTTCGATTAGTTTGTTAAAATTTCGTTACAAAAAGAGTGGAAATGCTGTAATAGCTTTAAAGTTTATTTAATGCAGAAAATAATTTTTTTAATTTTTTATAAGAAGTACCAATACCGCAAAGCAGCATTGTAGATATTTCGTTTGTTTTTTCGTCCTCAATATTATATAAATCAAAAAGTTTCTCTGATAATTCAAAACCAGACAAACCTTCTTTTTTGATAAGAATTTTGGTAATATCATCACCGCCGAATTGAATATTTGGACATTGTGAACGTAAACTTTTAATATTTTCTATAAGTTTATCTATTTGTTTTCTGCCTTTTTTAGAATTTAAAAAGTTAATATTTGCTTCAATACTTGCTAGTAAGGGATAAGAAGGTGAAGTAGTATTAATCATATTTAAAGCATTTGATGCATCTAAGCTGCAATTAACATGTAAAAGTGCGGTCGGATTTAAACCTCCAGCAGTTTTATGAAGTGATTGAATTGTAAAATCGGCAATATTTACGGCACTCTGTGGTAATTTATCAGAAAATGGATAAAGCGCACCATGTGCTTCATCGACAATTAGATAAGCATCAGGAAAGGTTTCTTTAATAGATTTTATATCCGAAACAATACCTTCATAACTGGGAGAAGTGATTATGATTGCTTTAATTGTCCCCTCTTTCGAATTGCTAAGTTCTCGTTTTTTACAAGGCATATCAACCCTCTCCCTCAGGGTGCTGGGGTGTACATTTGCTGGAATTCCCCATTCTTTTATAGTTGGCAAATCATAAAATACCGGTTCGCATCCGGCAAGTTTTACTGCATTAAGATGTGAAGGGTGTGAATTTCGCCAAATCAGAACTTTATCACCTTTATTAGTACAGGTTAAAACTGAGGCAATTATACCGCTTGTTGAACCGTTTGTTAAAAAATGGGTATGATTTGTACCGTAGATATCAGAAACTCGCTTTTCAGCTTTTCTAAGTGCTTCTTGCGGGTTATGTGTATCTGTTTCTGAAATATCGTATTTATAAAATTGTCTCAGTTTATTAAATATGAAAAATTTTTGTCCATGCGAAGGTGTTGTGAACAGAGTTTTTTTGTTTTGTTTTTTTAGTAAAGCTATTAAGCTCATACCCTACTTTCTAAACTTTTACAAAATCATGAGTACTTTTTTTACTCCATAGTCTTAAAAGTTATTTCAAGACCTAAGTGGCGGGTGGAGCGGCTACGCTCCTATTTATTGCGAATTTCAATACTTCTTTTTGTACAATATTGAGTTAAAGTCATTTTATCAATGCCATTGTGATAATCAAATCTTCCGGACAATGTATAACCGCCATTTTCATTTTTTTCAATTCGAATTGGAATAAAAATACATTCAATAGACTGTTTTTCAGACAATGGTAAAGTTATTTTATATTCTTTTTCTATATTAACATTTTCATTTGTTCGGAATTTCATACCACCGGCAGAAATATCAAGAGTAGTGATTTTATGAGAGCCGCCTTCAAAATTTAAATCTAAGTCATGCATAAATTTTATACGAGTATATTGACGTCTTTGTAAAAATCTATGTTTTGCCGGACTTGCAATTGTGACCCTTTTACCTTCTATAGTTTCCGGATATGAATTAAAATACAAAGTTCCATGACTTGTCTGTGTATAAAATTCGCAATAATTATGGCGCATCATTCCGGTTGGCTCATATTCAAGCTCTATTGTAAAATATTTTGGTTCAACTTCGACAATAGTGCCTTTATTTGCACATTTAAAATCTGCCGGAACAACTGTAATTTTTTTATCTTTTTCAATAAGTTCTCTCATAACAATCCTCACTTTGTTATTATTGTACAATACTAACAAAAATTTGTCGATATGTTAAGGAATGTATAAAATTTTATTTAATAACTTCTATAGTTTCATAATCGGCAAGATATGGAATGTGTTCTTCTGTAATCAATTCTCCGGGAAGTAATACTGCAATTCCGGGAGGACATTCGGCTATAACTTCTGCTGATATTCTACCAATTGCATCTTTTTTGGGTACAACTTCTTTATGTGAATAAAAAGCTTCACGCAATGTCATTTTAATAATTGGTGTTAACATTGGCATATATTTTTTATTTTCGAGGTAACAAATATCTGAATAATTTGTTTTATCAATTTGTTGTAAACATTTTACTAGGTATTGCATATCAGCTCTGGTATTTCCAATGTTAGAGAGAATTAAAAGTCCGGCATCAGATGCGCTTTCAACCTCAATATTAAAATCTATTTCCAAAATACTTTCAAGTCGTTTACCGGATAATCTGTCATCACGTATAAATACTTTAGTAATATCAGTTTTATAACCAAAATCAGGCTGTAAATGATGTATATGTTCAAGTTTGTCAATTTCTTTACGTAGATATTTTGCATTTTGTACAGCACGTTCAAGTTGTTTTTTACCGCGAGAACTTTCAAGATTAGCACGTGCAGCATCAAGACTTGCTAAAAGCATTAATGAAGGACTTGTTGTATGCAGTAATTTTAAAGCTTTTTCAACAGCATCAACATCTATTTTTGAATTCTCAGCTATATGCAGCATAGAGCTTTGGCTCATACTTCCGCCGGTTTTGTGTAAAGAATGTACAACTGCATCAGCCCCAAGCTTTAATGCAGATGTAGGCAAATGTGAGTTAAAATTCCATAAACAAGCATGAGCTTCATCTACAATAAGTGGAACATTGTATTTTTTACAAACTTCTGAAATTGATTTTATATCAGATACAACACCTTCATAAGTCGGGTTTGTAATCCAAACCAGACCTGCCTCAGTTTTTTTTAGCATTTCTTCAACAGATTCCGGTGTAACATTTCCCCATATTCCCCATTCGTTAAATCTTTTAGGAATAAGCCATAATGGTTCAGCACCTGAAATTATCATTCCGGTTAAAACTGAACGGTGGCAATTTCGGTTTGTAATGATTTTTTGACCTTTTTTAGTCAAACTCATTGCAAGAGCAAGATTACCGGCAGTTGAACCATTTAATAAAAAGAAAGTTTTCTTTGCTCCAAAAGCTTTTGCAGCAAGTTCTTGCGCTTCTTTAATAGGACCGGTTGCCGGATGAAGTGTACCCAAACCATCAAATTCATCAGTTGTATCAATTGACAAAGCTTTTTTGCCTATAAGCTTTTTAAATTCGGGTAATGACCCATTCCCTCTAGTGTGGCCTGGAATGTGAAACTGGTATGATGGTGTTTCGTAAGCATTTTTTAATGCTTCAACGATAGGGGCTTTTATTTTGGTCTTTTTATTATCTTGTTGATTAATCATTTTTTTATCTTTATTGCAAGTTTTGTTTTTTATTACATTTGTCATAATAATATATATACACTAAACAAAAATTTTTTTGCATAATTTTTGTTATTCGTAAATATTTATGAATTTAGAAATTTTTCATTAATATATTACTACAAAGTAATTGAATATTAAAAAAGCGCAAGTTGTATTAACTTGCGCCTTAATCTTTTTAGAGTGAATGATTACATCATTCCGCCCATTCCCATACCGCCTGGCATAGCCGGCATTTCCGGTTTTTCTTCAGGAATGTCTACAACTGCAGCTTCGGTTGTTAATAACATAGAACCTACAGAGGCCGCATTCATTAATGCTGATCTGGTTACTTTAGCAGGGTCAACAATACCTGATTTAAACATATCAACATAATTGTCATTCAAAGCATCATATCCAAAAGCACTTTCGTGAGATGTAACTGTATCAATTACAACATCAGCTTTTGCTCCGGCATTGTGTGCAATTGCTCTTAATGGTACATCAAGTGCTGCTGTTAAGATTTTGAAACCAATTTTTTCATCATCAGAAGTGAATTCAGTTGTGTTAACAAGTTTTGAAAGTTCTTGTTGAACTCTTACTAATGCAACACCGCCGCCAGGTACAATACCTTCTTCATTTGCCGCTCTTGTGGCATTTAATGCATCTTCAATTCTTAATTTTCTTTCTTTAAGTTCAACTTCTGAAGCAGCGCCAACTTCGATAACGGCAACTCCGCCTGAGAGTTTTGCGACACGTTCTTGAAGTTTTTCTTTGTCGTATTCTGAATCTGAACTTTCAATTTGTTTTTTGATTAAACGAACTCTGTCTTGAACAGCAGCTTTAGTATCATCACCAACAACAATTGTTGTTTCATCTTTAGTTACGGTAACACGTTTTGCTTTACCAAGCATTTGAGTTGTAACATTTTCAAGTTTGATACCTAATTCTTCAGTAAACATTTCGCCGCCTGTTAAAATAGCAATATCTTCAAGCATAGCTTTTCTTCTGTCGCCAAATCCTGGAGCTTTAACTGCAACAGCTCTTAATACTTTTCTCATTGTGTTAACAACAAGTGTTGCTAACGCTTCGCCTTCAACATCTTCTGCAATAAGTAAAAGTGAACGGCCGTCACGTGCAACTTGTTCAAGTAGAGGAACTAAATCAGAAATAAGGTTGATTTTTTTGTTACAGCAGAATACATATGCATCTTCTAAAACAGCTTCCATTCTTTCTGCATCAGTTACAAAATAAGGTGATAAGTAACCTTTATCAAATTGCATACCTTCAACGACTTTTAAGTTTGTGCCGAAAGATTTGCTTTCTTCAACAGTAATAACGCCTTCATGACCAACTTTTTCCATTGCTTCAGCAATAAGTTCACCGATTTCAGAGTTATTGCCAGCTGAAATAGCTGCAACTTGAGCGATTTCTTCTTTTGTATTAACCGGTCTTGACATGTCTTTAATATTTTTAACTGCGATTTCAACAGCTCTATCAATACCGCGTTTCATAGACATTGGATTAGCACCGGCTGTCAAGTTTTTTAGACCTTCTCTAACGATTGCTTGAGCCAAAACAGAAGCTGTAGTTGTACCGTCACCTGCAACATCATTTGTTTTAGATGAAACTTCTTTAAGAAGTTGAGCACCTGCATTTTCTAAACCATCTTTAAGTTCAATTTCTTTTGCAATAGTAACACCGTCGTTAACGATTTGCGGGGCACCGAATTTTTTTTCTAAAATTACGTTTCGTCCTTTAGGTCCTAAGGTAACTTTTACAGCATCTGCAACTGCATCTATACCTTTAAGAAGCGCTTTTCTTGCTTCTTCATTAAATACTATTTTTTTAGCCATTTATTTTCTCTCCTTTTTTGTCTGGAAGAACAGCAAACGGAGGGCAGGATGTCAGGCTATTATAGAAAATGGCATGCCTTCTTGCCTTCCTGGCTTCTGTACTTCTTTTATTCTATAATCGCTAATGCATCTTTTACTGATAAAATTTTATATTCTACGCCATCCATTTTTATATCAGTACCGGCGTATTTAGCATAAAGAATTGTGTCGCCAACTTTTACATCAATTGGCTCTCTTTCGCCTTTATCGTTCATTTTGCCTTCGCCAACAGATACAACTTCACCTTTTTGAGGCTTTTCTTTTGCACTATCCGGAATAAAAATTCCGCCTGTAGTTTGTTCTGTGTCTTCAATAACTTTAATAACAATTCTGTCGCCAAGTGGTTTTAACATAATTTTCTCCCTTTCTCTTATGTGCATCATGCTGAATTTGTTTCAGAATCTAACTCCTGAAATAAATTCAGTATAACAAATTCATAATATATTTATATAACAAATTTATTAAAATTTTAACTTTCTTAAGGAAAAATTAATCTTTTAATTAAAATTTTGATTTAATCATGGAAGTTGTTTTCCTATGTTCAAAGACGATTCCACAGATATTCATATGATATATAAGTTTTTAACTTGAACCTTATTTGATTTTTTGTTATAATATTTGCAATAAATGATTTTTTATAAGGGAGCTGAAATGGCAATAGAAAGGCAAAGAGTAAAAGAACAGGATAAAATTCAAAGACGTACAAATTTTGAACCTGTGGAAAGTAATTTGACTGAAGAACAGGTTAAACTTGAAGCATCCAGATGTTTGAATTGCAAAAATCCAAGATGTGTTCAAGGGTGTCCTGTTAATATAAAAATTCCTCAATTTATTCAAGCGATTAAAGATGGTAATTTGAATAAGGCCGGTGAAATTATTCGTGAAACCAGTATGCTGCCATCAGTATGCGGTCGTGTTTGCCCGCAGGAAAGACAGTGCGAAGGAAATTGTGTCCTCGGTATTAAAGGTGATCCTGTTTCAATTGGCGCTTTAGAACGATTTGTCGGTGATAATACAAAAGCTGAAATGCCGGAAATTAAACCTTCCGGTAAAAAAGTTGCTGTTATCGGTTCGGGTTGTGCTGGAATGACTGCGGCTTGCGATTTGAGAAAAGAAGGACATGAGGTTGAAGTTTTTGAAGCGCTTCACGAACTCGGCGGTGTTTTAAGATACGGAATTCCACCTTTTAGATTACCGCGTGTCGTTTTAGATCGTGAAATTGAAAATTTGAAAGCCATGGGTGTAAAATTCCACACCAATGTGATTGTTGGAAAATCAGTTACTCTTAGTCAATTGAAAGAAGATGGATTTGATGCAATATTTATTTCGTCAGGTGCCGGCTTGCCAAAAATGCTGAATATAAAAGGTGAAAACCTAAACGGCGTATTTTCTGCAAATGAATTTTTGACACGTGTAAATTTGATGCATGCCGGTCAGCCGGACAGTCCAACACCATTAAGAGTTGGTAAAAAGGCGGCAATTTTCGGCGGCGGCAATGTAGCTATGGATGCAGCAAGAACTGCTGTTCGTGTTGGTTTTGATGAAGTTTATATAATTTATAGACGTACTGAAAAAGAACTTCCTGCTCGTTTAGAAGAAATTCGTCACGCAAAAGAAGAAGGAATTGTATTTAAATTCTTGTATTCTCCAAAAGAAATTTTAGGTGAAAACGGTTATGTGAAAGCTGTTGAACTTGAAGTTATGGAATTAGGTGAACCTGATGAAAGCGGACGTCAAAGACCTGTTTCAACAGGGAAAACTGAAATTATGGAACTTGATACTGTAATTGTTGCACTTGGTACAGGCCCAAATCCTATTATTCAGCGTTCTGCGCTTGAAGAGGGTTTGGAAATTATAACAGATAAACGCGGTTATATTTCTGTAGATGCTGATACTAGATGTACAAATATTGATTGTGTGTATGCAGGCGGAGATGTTGCACCTGTCGGAGAATCAAATGCTATTAATGCGATGGGAGCGGGTAAAAAAGCCGCAAAAGCAATTAATGAAAAGTTGTTATGAAAAAGATAATTGTTTTAGTTTTATTAATGTTATTATACAGTTGTCAGGCATTTGAGCTTGACACTTCTGTTGATGAAGAAATACGAAGAAATTATAATCCTTCTGCATTGGAACAGAAGCTTCCGGCGCTGCCAAAAACTTTGCCGACTCAGACTCCAAAATCATCTCAAACTCCGAATGTGCCTAAAAATTTACCTGTACCAGAACCCTCAAAGATTCAAATCGGTGTAAAAAAACTTCCAGATAATTATGATAAATCAACAGCAATAAAAATTAAAAAGGGCACTAAATTTAAAGTTAAATCTAATAGTGTAATTTCTGATTATTTAAAAGAAGGAGCAAGAGTTTCTTTTACTTCGACAGAACCTGTTATGCAGCGTTATATAACTGTTCCTGCCGGTACAAAATTTACAGCTCAGATTAAAGATTCTCATTTGCCGCAATACTCAGGTAATGGCGGATTAATTGTAATGACAGTTGATTCTGCTGTTATAAAAGGGACTACAAGAACATTAAACGCAAAAATTACAAAAGCTAACTTAAAAAAAGTCTTTTTTAACAATATAAAAGGAAAACGAACATATTGGAAAGGGGTTGGCAAGCAAATTGATAAAGGCGAAAGATTTTATAAAAAATCCCGTCGAGCTTCTAATAAATTAGCCGATAACCCTGTCGGTATAATTATTTCACCTATACCTACTATTGCTGGTATGGCTGTTTATGCTGTTAATTTTGTCGGTTCTCCTTTATTCGCGATATGGTCAAAAGGCGGCAGGATTTCAATTCCAGCCGGAGCAGAATTTGAGATTAAACTTTTAGAAGATGTGTATTTATATTAGGTTATGTTATAATTAAACTATGAGCAAGATTTTTTCAGACAAAGTTATAAATAGACTTACATTATATCACTGTATTTTAACGGATTTTATAAATAAAAATATTGAGTATATTTCAAGTAAACAAATAGCGCAGCTTCTTCATATTGATGATTCTCAGGTTAGAAAAGATATAAATATGCTTAATAATTCTGGAAAAAGCAGGGTTGGGTATATTGTAAAAGAGTTGAAAATTGCAATTGAAAAAACTTTAGGATTTAAAAAAACGAAGAAAGCTTTAATAATCGGGGCAGGAAATCTTGGTACTGCAATTGCTAATTATGGTAATTTTACAGATTATGGACTAAAAATTCTTGCTATTTTTGATAATTCTCCGGAAAAAATCGGGAAGATTATTAATGGTATGGAAATTCAGGACATATATGAACTTTCTGCTGTTACAGCAAAAGAAGATATTGATATTGCAATATTAACAGTTCCTGGTAAATTTGCACAATCTACAGCAGATTTTTTAGTAAATGCTCATATTAAATATATATGGAATTTTACACCTGTTGTTCTTTCTGTGCCTGATAATGTTCAGGTTTGGAATGAAAATTTAATGGGTAATTTCTTGCAATTCACTTATAATATTTGAGGAATTGATACTATATAAATAACGAAGCCCTTCTAATGTTAAATTTGGATTTATGAAATCGAATGGTCGTTTTAAATAGTTTGCAATAAGTCCGGAGTAACCACCTGTTGCAACTAAAATACATTTTTTAGCATCATCTTGAAGAGCCAATTCCTTTTCACACTGTTCAACAAGTCCATCAATCATACAGGCTGTTCCTCTTATAACTCCTGATAAAATCGCATCATTTGTGTTATGTCCAATTGCTGAATTTGAAATTGTTATATCTGTTTGCGGTAATTTAGATGTAAATTTATTTAAAGCTTTCATTTGAGACATAATTCCAAGAGATATTACGCCTCCTATAAATTCACCTTTAGCGTTCACAATATCAAATGTTGTGGCTGTTCCAAAATCAATAACAATTACCGGATGTTTATATAAAACATAAGCTCCTGCGGCGTTAGCAATTCTATCAGCACCGGCTTCTTTTGGATTATCTAAGTTTATTTTTACTCCGGTATTAATTTCTGTAGATAGTACAATAGAATTTAGTTTGAAAGTATTATCAACAGCCTGTTTGAATTTTTTAGTAAGTTCTTCGACGACAGATGCAATTATGCAGCCGTCAACTTTGTAATTTTTAAACAAAGATTTTAGAAGAACTTCATATTCTTCCAATGACAAATCTTTATCTGATGCCAGACGAAATTCTTCTACAAGTGCACTTCCGTCAAAAATTCCTAATGTAATACTTGTATTTCCTATATCAGCTGTTAATAACACGATAGACTAATCCTCTTTTATGAGAATTAGTCTACATTAAACAAAAACTTTTTGCAAAATTAGCCTCGAAAAGCCCCTTGTGTTTCAGTGCCATTTTTACCAACAGTAAATGCACTATTGAAATTAGCTGGTAAATTAACAGCCATAGAACCAAAACCGTTAATCATAGCACCAATTTCTTCCCAAGGTTTTCTTTTTTGTGCACCTGCTGTATAAGATGTTTTTTTATCTTCATCACCATGTCTAATTGCACCGATTGCGTTTACGCCCATAATTATACTCCTCAATTTGTTATATACTTATCTCTTATATATATATTAAGGATATAAATTCCACAAAATTGCTTAAAAATATCAAATTCGTTACAAAAGTTAATATAAATCCCAGAAAATGACCGCAAATTACTTTAAAATATTCTTTTCTAGTGCAATAGCAGTCTTAGTTTTGGCTAACCCTCCTTGAGAACTTTCTTTTAATAAAGGTGACATAAGCTGCCCAGTTTGTTCCATTGCATCAACAACTTCATCAATAGGAATTTTTGAAATAATATCAGACATTGCAAGTTCAGAAGCGGTGACTGCATGAATTGCCAGAAACGGATTTCTTTTTACACAAGGAATTTCAACTAAACCGCAAACAGGATCGCAAGTTAAGCCGAGTATATTTTTTAAAGCAAGTGCAACAGCATTTATAATTTGTTTTACAGAGCCGCCTCGCATTTGAGTTAATGCGGCCGCTGCCATAGCTGAAGCCACTCCGCATTCAGCCTGACAGCCTCCTACAGCACCGGCTAAAGACATTTTATTAGCAACAAGTCTACCTACTTCGCCGGCTGTTATTAATGCATTAATCTGATCGCATTCCTTAATATTATTGTCTTCGGCAAAAGCTATTAATACAGCAGGTACAATTCCGCATGAGCCAGCTGTTGGGCAGGCAACAATAGTTCCCATCCTGAGATTTTGTTCACTGGTCGCAAGAGCATATGTCATAATCTTTTTAGCTGTTTGACCAAGAATAAAATTATGTTTTGAATTTTGCAGTTTATCACAATCATCACCGCTCATGCCGCTAGGCGAGGGCTCAGTGCATTTTAATCCGGTTGTTATAGCTTCTTTCATTGCATCAAGACTTTTCTTTGCTTGTAATCTAACTTTGTATTCAGGATTTTCACCTCTGGAAGCTTCATAATCAAGGGCAATTTCATAAATTTTTTTATTTTGTTCTTTACAAGCATAATAAAGTTGTCTAAATTCTGTTATATTATGTTTCATTATTAACTTTCCAATTTTTTAATATATCTGACTATATACATATCTTTAAGATCGCTGACTTTGTTTAAGCAATTTTTTGAGAGTTCTCCATCAATACATATACACATAGATGCATCGCGGCCTTTCGCGCTTCTGTCACAATGTAAAGATGCAATATTTACATTATCTTCTTGAATTATTTTTGTAACAGAAGAAATTACTCCCGGCATATCTTCATAAACAAGTAAAAGTGTATTATATTTACCATCAAGATTTACACAAAAATTATTTATTTTTCTGAGTTTTATTTCTCCGGCGCCGACAGAATCACCTGATATTGTCATATTTAAACCGCCTTCAAATATAAAATCTACGGCATTTGGATGCCTGTTAAAATCTTGCAAAAATTCAAAATGATAATCGATTTCTTTTGCTTCCGGAGTTTCGAAAATATTTTTTATTCTTTTATCATCAACGGCAAATCCTAAAATTCCGGCAAGTAAACCTTTATCTGTGCCATGTCCTTTACCTGTTAATGCATAAGAATTGTATAATTTAAAGGTTATTTTATCCGGTTTTGCATTATAAACATTTCTTGCAAGAAGTCCTAATCTTACGGCACCAGCAGTATGAGAACTTGAGGGGCCTGCCATTATCGGTGAAATTATATCAATTATTGATGATTGGTTCATAATAAATTCCTTATCAACATTAATTATAACATCTCATTAAATATTGTAAATAATTTGTAAAAATATGGCAAAAATTTAAATGTTTGAGTTTTTATATATATGTGTAGTTTATTATTGTAGGTGCGATATGTTTAGTCCGGAATTTATGAAATATTTAATTAATTATCAAAAATCTGAGTTTACTCCTGAAGATACTAGAAAAGAAATTAAGTTTAAAAATAATAAATCAGGAAAACTTGCTGAAATATTAGCAACAGTTAATAAATAATAAAATTTTAACAGTAAAAAAGCACCCTTTTGGGGTGCTTTTTATTTAATCAAAAAAATGTTTATCATCTGCTATTTCTTTTTCAATAGTTTTCTTTTGTTGTATTTTTTCAAATTCTTTAAGTTCTTGTATTGTTTGTTCTTTAACTTTTTTTACATCATTAATAAAATCTTGTGTTTTGGTAATACCTTTGCCATCTTTATCAAATTTATGAATAACACCGTTATTATCGCGAATTGCGTAATATTCATTACCATTTTCATCTTTTTCGGCAGAGAACATTTTTATTTTTCCATCGGATTTCGTTTTATCAAATAACATTACCTGTTCGCCGCGGTCATTCATTCCTAATGTAAAATCATCGCCGTTAAGTTCCAAAAATTTGTTATACATATCACTGCCGGCCATTACCTTAAATCCGCTTATATTATAAGGTCTTGCTGCAATATCATAAGCTTGTAAATCTCTCTTAGATGCACCGTCATCGGTTACTTCCATTGTAACATCTTCAACTTCAGGAGTAGCCATTGTTTTTTCTTTTGCTTGTGTAAAAACATCTTGTTGCCTGTAAAAATTCGTTGTTTCACCTTCTTTAGGTTTTAAAGATTCTGTGTTTCCACCAAAGGAAACATTTGTTACGTTTAGTTTTAATTCGTCACCTGACATATTTTTCTCCTTATGTTTCTTCTACAAATTTATATATCGGTACAACCTGAATAAAACTTTAATTATGTAAAATTATTGTTACAAAAAAGCACTTCATAAAGAAGTGCTTTTTGCCCCACAATGGAACCGGTACGTCTTCCACCCTCTTTTAGACTCGCGGCCCCTGATTTTAAGAAAGGATATGAAAAATCATTTTTTTGCGGGTATTCTCATTGCATAGAATGAACGGATTACAAATATCAACGATATTATAAGAAATATCCAACCCGCAATAGGTGCAATATTTCTGAAGTTTTCAGAAATTGCGATTTCCATTGCTAGTAGTCCGAATAATGTTGTAAATTTGATAATCGGGTTCATTGCTACAGATGATGTGTCTTTGAAAGGATCACCTACTGTGTCGCCAACAACTGTAGCTTCGTGAAGAGGAGTTCCTTTTTCAGCCAAATCAACTTCTACGATTTTTTTAGCATTATCCCAGCATCCGCCGGCGTTTGCCATAAATACAGCCTGGAACAAACCGAACACAGCGATTGCAACAAGATAACTTACGAAGAATGCAACAGGAGCATTTGTTCCTACAGGAGCTGAAAGACAAGCAAATGCCAATGCAAATGCAAACAATGCGATAAAGATATTAATCATACCTTTTTGAGCGTATTGAGTACAAATTTTTACAACTTCTTTTGAATTTGCAACATTAGCTGATTTGCAGCCTTCATCATCAAGTTTAATATTATCTTTAATATATTCTGTTGCTCTATATGCACCTGTAGTTACAGCCTGCATTGAAGCGCCTGAGAACCAGTAAATTACTGCACCGCCTGATAACAAACCAAGCAATGTATAAGGATTTAACATATTCAAAATCATCTCAGGTTCAATGCCTAAAGTTGATTTTATAACAAGTATTAATGAAAAAATCATTGTAGTTGCACCAACAACCGCAGTTCCGATAAGAACCGGTTTTGAAGTTGCTTTGAATGTATTTCCGGCGCCATCGTTTTCTTCTAAGTATTTTTTAGCGTTTTCAAAATCAGGTTTGAAACCGTATTCTTTTTCGATATCTTCAGAAGAAACGTCTTCAATCAATGATAATTCATAAACTGATTGAGCGTTATCTGTAACCGGGCCATAACTGTCAACGGCAATTGTAACAGGACCCATACCCAAAAATCCAAATGCTACAAGCCCGAATGCAAATACCGAGCTGTAAATCATTACATCAGCAGGAATGAAAGTTGATGCATAGTATGCAAGTCCCATCAAAAGAACAATTACCATACCAATCCAGAAAGCTGAAAAGTTACCAGCAACAATACCTGAAAGAATTGTCAATGATGAACCGCCTTCGCGAGAAGCTGTAACAACTTCTTCTGTATGTTTTGCTTTCGGTGATGTAAATATTTTTGTAAATTCCGGGATTAATGCAGCACCCAAAGTTCCGCAAGAAATAATTGCCGAAAGGATTAACCATAAGTTTCCACCCATATCTGACAATAACCATTTGCTTACGCCGAATGTCATTATAATTGAAAGAATTGAAGTTAACCAAACAAGGTTAGTTAACGGTTTTTCAAAATCGAATTTTGAAGTTTTTGCTGCGTAAATTCTGTCTGCAACACCGTTAATCCAGTATGCAACAACAGATGTCACAATCATCAAAAATCTCATAACAAAAATCCAGGTCAACAATTGTACCTGATTTTCAACACCCGCAACAGCAAGCAAAATAAATGAAACAAGTGCAACACCAGTAACACCATATGTTTCAAAACCATCAGCAGTAGGTCCTACAGAGTCACCTGCATTATCGCCGGTACAGTCAGCAATAACACCAGGGTTTCTCGGATCATCTTCTTTAATACCGAATTGGATTTTCATTAAGTCAGATCCGATATCTGCGATTTTTGTAAATATACCGCCGGCAACACGAAGTGCTGATGCCCCCAAACTTTCACCAATTGCAAAACCAATAAAGCAAGCACCCGCGATTTCTCCCGGAACAAACAATAAAATTGTCAACATTAAAATAAGTTCAACAGATACAAGGCAAACACCTATTGACATACCGGCTTTCAAAGGAATATTCAAGATATTTAAAGGATTTCCTTTTAATGATACAAAAGCAGTTCTTGCATTGGCAAGAGTATTCATTCTGATACCAAACCAGGCAACTGCATAAGAGCCTAAAATACCGATTACTGACCACGCTAAAATTATTAAAACGTGATTTAACGGCATATGTTGTAAGTATCCGAAGTAAAATGCGATACAAAGACCAATTAAAACTTCCAATACGAACAAAAATTT
This sequence comes from uncultured Candidatus Melainabacteria bacterium, assembly GCA_949915775.1. GTDB lineage: Bacteria > Cyanobacteriota > Vampirovibrionia > Gastranaerophilales > Gastranaerophilaceae > Stercorousia. The sequence continues at coordinate 24,197 of CATLEG010000024.1, forward strand.
TCCTTGCTGAACAAGGTAAGTTTTGCAGGTCTCAAAAATAGTATTGCCGACCTCAGCCATTTTACTGTGAACATCCAATTTTTTAATTCTAAAAAATTCAACAAATCCAAACACAAGACCGATAACTGAAATTGCAATACCAATCATTAGGTAATTGAAAAAATCCGGATTAGCGGCTTTAATATTTGGAACAACTAAATCAGCTTCGCTGGCAAAAGCAGGTGATATTCCTAATACCCCAACAAGAGCCAGAGACATTAATTTTTTAATCATAGTTTCTCCCTTCACTAAAAAGTCATTCTACAGCAATTATTATAAACGAAATTATAATTTAAAACAATACTGTAATAAAAATTATAATAATTCTAGCTTAAGATTTCTGAAATTATCACCCTAAGTAATTTCAAAATTAAAAAAAAGTCCCTTAAAAAAAGGGACTAAATACTGAGCAATCAGAAGAGTTGAGGATTTACATTTATATATTATCCTATAACTCTTCCGTAAACATTCTACAAAATAGTAATAATCTAAAATATTTGCTTATGCTAAAGTATTATACTGTAAAAGTAATACTTGAAATATTGCTAAAATATGTTAAACTAAATATATGAAGAGATTTTTGAGTGAGCTTGAAGAGTTGAAAAAGTTTGAATTTATGC